>JBAXWQ010000079.1:0-12907 GCA_037128315.1 Opitutia bacterium
CGACAGGCAGGGACGCCTGTCGCGACTTAGCTGGGCCTTCAATCAACCCGCGCAAACGCCACGATCTGGTTTTGCTCGCGGTGATTCGTCCAGAAGTTCTTGCCGTCAAACGCCAGCGCCCGGGCGGCAAACGGGATGCGGGCCAGATCGGCGAACACCGGCGTGGCCGGCCGCGGATCCACGCGGGTCAACCAATACTCGTTGGTCTCTTCCGCGTCGGTGGTGACGAGGTAGATGCATCCATCGACGAAAACTTGCCCGCAAATGCCGTGGGGCACCGTGATGACACGCTCCACCTCGCCGGCCGGCCCGATCCCGATAACCTTCTTGGGATACCACTGGCTGACATGGAGCCGCTGGCCGTCCCAGCCCAGCTGCGAACCGCAGTCGTCCGGACAAGGGAGCTTGAAAATGGGATCAAAGCCCTTGCCCGGAAGGCAACGACGGATGTTGCGGTGGTCCTCCGCGGTCTCGCCGCACAACACCCGGAGTTCGCTGCCCGCCACGGTCATGCCGTACGGCACCCCGGGGGCCTCCGACTCCCAGCCGATGGTCCATGTCCGGGGATTGAGCGCGTAGATTTTTTTCGTCTCGCGCGAACCCATCCAGAGGGTTGCGCCATCCCAGGCGAGTGACTGGGGCTTGGGCGCGGGTGAAGCGAGGCGCTGGAGTTCTTGAATGTCCTTCATGGTCCCACCAGCTAAGCGCGCCGATCGGCCGTGGAAAGCCGCAATATTCTGCTCCGGAATTTTCCCCTCGACGCCGCGGCGCTCTCTCCGCTTGGGTCAAGCGATGCGTCGCCCGCTACTCCATGTCCCTGTTTGCCTCACCTTGCTCCTGGCCTGCCTCGCTCCTCTGCGCGGCGCTGAAAGCGTCGTCACCGTGCTCCCGGACATGTTCGTCACGGCCACCAGGGCACCGGTCAGGACCAGCGACGCGCCCGGGATGGTTTCGATCGTCTCCGGGCAGGATCTGGTGGATCGTGGCGTCCGCGACCTGCGCGGGGCGCTGGCCCTGGTCGGTGGCGTCGACGTGGGTCCGGGCGGGGATGCGGGTCCGGCGGGCTCGGCCCCGGGTTTCTGGGGCCTGCGCGAGGTGGATGCCTTTCTCCTCGTCGTGGACGGAATCCCCTACGGTGGCGCCTTCAATCCGGCTCTCGCCAGCCTCGACCTGACCAACGTCGCGCGCATCGAGGTGCTGCGCGGAGCGGCGCCCGTCATGTACGGGGCCACCAGTTTCGTGGGCGTCATCCAAGTCATCCACGCGGCGGCCGGCGAAACCCCGGCGACCTTCTCCGCCAGCGCCGGCACCCCCGATACCGCGTCGGCCGCCTGGTATGCCAACCTGCCCGCGTGGGGCCGGCTCCGGCAGTCCCTGACGGTCAATGCCGAACGGCGCAGCTTCAGCCCGGACGATACCCACCTGGAGCGCTATCATGCCCTGTACCGCGGGGCCGCGGTGCTCGAGGCCGGCCGCCTCGCCTTCGATCTGGAGTTCACCCGCCTGCGGCAAAATCCGGCCAGTCCGCATCCGCGCGAAGGCCTCATTCTCAGCGACCGTTTTCCGCTCGATGCGAACGTGAATCCCAGTGACGCCCGGCAGGATCTCGACCGCGCCCAGCTCAACGCCGCTTTCGAGCACGCCGCCGGCCCGGGCCAGTGGCACACGACTGTTTCATTGGCCCGCACCACCGCGAACAACATCCGCGGCTTTCTGCGCGACGGTTTCACGACTGACGGCGTCACGCCCAACGCCGACGGCTTCCGCCAGAAGGTCACCACGGACGATGTCTACGTGAATACGTTTCTCTCGTGGGTGACGACGCCCGAGCTCCGGCTGGCGACTGGCGCCGACCTGCTGTATGGGGATGGCCAGCAGACCAGTGACAATTTCGAGTACGCGGTGTACCCCGACGGCCGCAACCGTCCCGATTCGCACCACCTGCATACGGATGAGTCCACCCGGCTGGATGACACGCGCCGCTTCCTGGGTCTTTACACGGAAGCACAATGGACCCCTGATCCGCGCTGGCACCTGGTGGCCGGACTCCGCCTCAACCGCACCAGCGAGGATCGGGCCGGAGCGGTGATGACCACCGGCGTGCCGGGTGTGGCGCAAGGCAGCGACCAGCTCACCAAGACGCGACTGGCGGGCTCGGCCGGGGTCACTTATCGCCTGTGGTCCGAGGGCACTGACACCGCGTCCGCCTTTGCCGACTACCGCAACACCTACAAGCCCGCCGCGATCGATTTTGGGCCGGAAGCCGAGTCCGAGATTCTCAAGCCCGAGAACGCCGCCAGCTGGCAGGCGGGTTTCCGGGGCGAGGCCCTGGCAAACCGACTCACGTGGGAAGCGAGCTGCTTCGACCTGCGCTTCGAAAACATGGTCATCAAGGAAAACATCGGCGGCCTGCCCGGACTGGCCAATGCCGGCCATGAACGCTTCAAGGGCGTGGAAGTGGAAGCCGGTTACCAGCTGGCCCCCGACCTGCAATTGCGGGGGGCGTACGCTTGGCATGATGCCCGGTTCACCGACTACGCCCGCCTGCGGCCGGGCGGCTCCATCCAGCAGCTCGCCGGGAAGCGGCTGGAGCTTTCGCCCCAGTTGCTCACGGCCCTTGGCCTGACCTACGCGCCCCCGACCGGCATTCTCGGCCACATCACCTGGAACCATGTCGGCGAGCGCTACCTCAACAAGGGCAACACCTCGGTCGCGTCCGCCTACGACATGCTCGACGCCGGCTTCGGCTATCGCAGCAAGGCATGGACGCTGCGGCTCGATGCCACCAACCTGCTCGACCGGCGCGATGCGGCGACCGAAAGCGAAATCGGCGACCCCCAGTTCTACCGTCTGAATGGGCGCACCGTGCTGCTGACAGTGAGCTTCAGTCTCTGAGCCAACACCAGTCGAGTGACATTTCACTCGATAATGGACCCACTAGGGCAGTTTCAATAATAGGGTAGCCGCGAGCGCCAGCGAGTGGACGAACCATCTACTCGCTGGCGCTCGCAGCTACCCGCAATTCTTCGGCCGTAGTTTAATTTGAAACGCTCTAAAAGGCGGGGCGCGTTGACCTCAACGCGCTTCAGGATGTCAGCGTCCGCACCAGCGTGTTGGGGTCAACCCGCTCCACCCTTCAACGGCATGAGTCCGGCTAAGGCGGAAAGATGCCGGCGGCGTTGACCCGAATGGACAGGCACGGAGGCCTGTCCCTACTCTGCAGCGGGATGCTGAGGAAAAAACAAGGGGGATTAGTGTTCAGTCGTGCCTGAATCTCTGCTGCGATAGGCCCGATGCGTCCCACGATACTGACGGTTGATGATTCGAAGACCCTGCGGTTGCTGGTCCAGAAGGCCCTGAGTGGTTTCGCGTGCGACACCGACGAAGCGAGCAACGGCTTCAACGCCTTTTTCAGCATCGAGCGAACCCGGCCCGATCTCATCCTGCTCGACATCAGCATGCCGATCATGGATGGCATCGAGACCCTGGAGCGCCTCAAGGCCGCGCCCGAACTGGCGGCCATCCCGGTGATCATGCTGACCTCGCCCGCCGATCACGCTGTGATCCCGCGGCTTCCCGCCCTGGGAGCGGCGGACACCCTAATGAAACCATTTAACGAGCCAGCCCTGCTTGAAAAAATCCGGCTCATTCTCAAATTAAAACCGGTCCCGCAATAATCCTGCCCCGGTGCCCCATTACCCATGAACCTACCCCGCCGCGCCTTCTTGAAACATTCCCTCGCCGCCACCGCCGCCGCCGCGGTCGGGGCCCGCCTGACCGCGGAAAGCACCCCGGCGCCTGGCGCCCCCGGTCGTGAGTATTATGAGCTCCGGTGCTACCGACTGCAGGCGGGCACCCGGCTCAAGGCCGAGGCCAATCCGGCACTGCTCGACGCGTATTTGGAGCACGCCCTGTTGCCCGCCCTCGGCCAGCACGGGATCAAGGATACCGGGGTCTTCACGGAACTTGAGGTGGACAAGAAGGCCGTCACCGCCACGCCGAAGCCGGGCTCACCGGTCTGGGTGCTCATTCCCCACGCGACGCTGGCGTCGTTTGTCACGGTCAGCGCCACGCTCAACGCCGACCCCGCCGTGCAGCAGGCCGGCGCCGCGTACCTGCAGGCGGCCAAGGCCAACCCGGCGTTTGAGCGGATTGACACCTGGCTGCTGCGGGCCTTCCGGGGACTGCCCCGGCTGGAAGTGCCCGCGTTTTCCCGCCAGCGCATCCCGACCCGGGTGTTTGAGATGCGCGATTACGAGAGCTTCAGCGAAGCGAAGGCCCTCAGCAAAATGGCGATGTTCGACGACGGCGAGATCGAGTTGATGAAGGACCTCGGCATGGCCCCCGTCTTTTTTGGCCAGGCCCTGGCCGGACCCGACCTGCCGCATCTCCGTTACATCACCAGCGGACCCGATCTCGCGACCCACCTGGGAAACTGGAACAGGTTCGGCCCTGATCCGCGCTGGAACAAGATGAAGGATCTGCCCCAATACGCGGACAATGTCTCGAAAAACACCGCCCGGTTCCTGACGCCGAAGCCTTATTCAGCGATCTGAGCGGGCGAATAAATTGTGGGCGGGATGCCCTGATCCGGGATGAACATTAGAGGGCCCGCGCTTGCCGCGCCGTAGCCTCGCGCGAAGGCTGGTCCCTGCGGGCTGTTCGGAGGGTCACTCTAAAACGCCCAATCACCTTGCGCGCCGAGACGCGCGGCCTCCAGTAAACGCGGAAGCCCTAGTATCCAGTAACACCAAGTAGTTTGGACTCCTGGCGCTGTGGGAAAGGATTTTGTCACAGAGGACACCGAGTTCCGACCCGGAGTGCACCGAGCCCATCTCCTAGTCCAATATCTCGCCCGGTCATTCCTCTGTGACCTCTGTGTCTGTGCTCCGGCTTGGCTCGGTGGCCCATCCGAAAATCGCACGAAACAGGCTACTAGCAGTGCCGGACAAACTCGCTGATGAACCGGTCGGTATTCCGGCCCGTTACCTGGGCCTCGATCTCCCGATGCAAACCGTGAAGCTTTTGGGTCAGTTGGACGGTGACGCCAAGATTCTTGGCCAGTTGAATTATCGCCTGGGCTTTCCGCGACTGCCAACGCCAGCACGTCAGGCCGACACAAATCGGCTTGGGGGGCAGGCTTTCAGAGGGGGTAACAAGCGGCTCCATGGAACGGTGGGCATGAAGCCCAAACCAGGCCAACCGAGCGATGATCTTTCTCTCCGAGAAAAAATATTGGGAGCTGATCACCACGAAATACACGAACCACACGAAACAATTTGTTCAGTATTACCCCTCCGACAATGCGCAAGACAGACCCGATCAGAGCAATGAGCCCACTGGATGCGCCTTTTCGGGTATTTGGTGTATATCGTGGTGACCTCAGCCGATGGACGGCATCACAGCCGAAACTGCACCCACGCCGTGCCCAGACCGGCGATCAGCCCGAAGAGGTGCCCTTCCCACGAGGTGCCGTTGCGGGCGGGCGCGAGGCCGGCCAGCATGCCGCCGTAAAACAGAAGCACGCCACCCGCCACCAGCAGGTCGGGGGTGGCCCGGGTGAACCAGGCCACGGCGAGCAGCCAGCCAAAAAAACCAAAGATCACCCCGCTCATGCCCACGTGGGCCGCTTTCCGCCCGAAGACCCAGAGCAGCAACCCCGAACCGAGCATGATGCCGAGGGCGACGAAAGGAAACTGGCCCGCAACCCGATTGAGCACCAACACGCCCAGAACCAAGAAGGGCGGCAGGTTCGCCGCCAGGTGCGTAAAGCTGGCGTGGACAAACGGCGCGGTCACCAGCCCGACCAGCCCCCGGGCGGTCCGGGGCACCACCGCCAGCTGCTCCGCATCCTGCTTCGAGACCATCCCGATCAAAGCCCCGACCACCATCGCCACCGCCGGCCAGGACAAATAAAACCAGGGCGACTGGGTGAAATAGCGGGCGAGATGTGAAGCGAGGTCTTCCACGGGCAGCCGCAGGGATGCACACGGCCCGGAAAAATGAAAGCGTGAAGAAGCACCCGTTCCGCCCTCTCCAAGGAGCCGGGGAGCGTTTTCCCGTAACGAACAGCCGCGATCCTGAGGGCATGCCCCACTACCGGCTTGGCTAACGAATTAAGATATCCATTCTGCTCCACCATCCACCCACGCCCATGGAAAACACCCCCCCCATCCCCGTCTGAAAAAAATTCTCTGGACCAGCTATGTCCTGAGCACCTTGCCCCTGCTCATGCTGCTCTTTAGCGCCAGCATGAAGCTGCTGCATCCCCCTCAGCTCGATGAAGGCTTTGTCCATTTGGGCTGGCCAGTAACCTTCGCCTTCGGTCTCGGAGTCCTCGAGGCCGCCTGCGCCATCATCTATATCATCCCGCGGACCGCGGTGCTGGGGGCGATCTTGCTGACCGGTTACCTCGGCGGGGCCATCGCCACTCATGTGCGCATCGGCGAACCCGGCTACGCCCAGTTCATATTAGGCGTGCTGCTTTGGGGTGGTCTGTACCTCCGCGACCCGCGACTGCGCGCGCTGATTCCCTTCACCCGCTGAGCACCAACTCCAACACCACTACCATGCTGATCAAAATTCTCGTCGTCCTCACAGTCATCATCGCCGTGATCCTGCTCGTCGCGGCGGCTCAACCCGCCGCCTTTCGGGTGACGCGCAGCGCCACGATCGCCGCGCCGGCCGCCGTCTTGTTCGCGCAGGTCAACGACCTGCATGCCTGGCAGGATTTTTCGCCGTGGGCCCAGCTTGATCCCGCCATGAAGAACACCTACGCGGGGCCGCGTGCCGGCGTCGGCGCGGCCTTGGCTTGGGACGGCAATTCCAAGGTCGGCCAGGGCCGCATGACGATTACTGAGAGCAAGCCCAACGAGCTGATCCGCATGAAGCTCGAGTTCATCAAGCCCATGGCGGCCACCAACACCACGGAGTTCACCTTCCAGGCCGAGGGCGACAGGACCCTCGTGACCTGGAGCATGGCCGGCGAAAACAATTTCGTCGGGAAGCTGTTCTGCCTCTTCATGAACATGGACAAAATGGTCGGGGGCGACTTTGAGCGGGGCCTCGCCAACCTGAACGCCCTCGCCGGCAGCGCGGAAAAAAAGTGACGGGCCAGCCGGCGTGCAGCCGGTTGCGGGATTGCGTTTAGCGCACCCCTGCGCATACGTCTTGTCCCGGCAACCGGCCAACGAGGTTGCCCCGTGCCACCCCAACGGAATCCCCCATGCTTGAACCCCATTTAACCGACGAACTGGATGCCTTGCGCGACACCGCGCGCAAAATGTGCGCCGCCGAGGTCGCCCCGCGCGCGGCGGCGATCGACCACAAGAACGAGTTTCCCGCGGACATGTGGAAAAAGTTCGGCCAGCTCGGCCTGCTCGGCGTGACCGTCGCCGAGGAGTTCGGCGGCTCCGGGATGGGCTACCTCGCCCACCTCGTCGCGATGGAGGAAATCTCCCGGGCCTCCGCCTCCGTCGGCCTGTCGTATGGCGCGCACTCCAACCTGTGCGTGAACAACCTCTACCTGAACGGCAACGACGAGCAGCGGCGGCGCTTCCTGCCCAAGCTTTGCTCCGGCAAGTTTGTCGGCGCACTGGCCATGTCCGAGGCCGGCGCCGGGTCGGATGTCGTCAACTCCATGGCCTGCGCGGCGGTGAAGAAGGGCGGCGTCTGGATCGCCAACGGCACCAAGATGTGGATCACCAACGGCCCCGATGCCGATGTGCTGATCGTCTACATGCGCACGGCCCCGAAGGAGCACGGCTCGCGGGCGATGACGGCGTTTCTGGTGGAACGCGACTTCAAGGGCTTTAGCACGGCGCAAAAGCTCAACAAGCTGGGCATGCGCGGCTCAAACACCTGCGAACTTGTCTTTGAGGATTGCGCCATCCCGGAAGAAAACGTCCTCGGCACCGTCAACGGCGGCTCGCGCGTCCTGATGAAGGGCCTCGATACTGAGCGCTGCGTGCTGTCCGGCGGGCCCATCGGCATCATGCAGGCCGCCATGGATATCGTGCTGCCCTACGTCCACGAACGGAAGCAATTCGGCGCCTCCATCGGCACCTTTGGCCTGATGCAGGGCAAGCTCGCCGACATGTACGTCGCCCTGCAGAGCGCCCGGGCCTTCAGCTACCAGGTGGCCCGCTCGCTCGACGAGGGCCTGGGCCGGGCGGCGCGCAAGGATGCGGCGGCCTGCATCCTGTATGCCTCGGAAAGCGCGGTGCAGGTCGCCTTGGAAGCCATCCAGTGCCTCGGGGGCAATGGCTACGTCAACGAATTCGCCACCGGCCGCCTGTTGCGCGACGCCAAGCTCTACGACATCGGGGCGGGCACGAATGAAATCCGCCGCGTGCTGATCGGCCGCGAGCTCTACGGCGAAAGCGCCTGAGCGGGCGCACCGGCCAAGCCACCGCGGCGGCGGGCTTCAGTGGATCTGACGCTCATTGCGGGAGGTTTTGTGCACGACATATTGGTCGTTGAACATCAATACCTCCACCCTCTCCTCGGTGACGTGCTGCACATTCTCGTAGCGGGACGGGCCCGCCGTCTTCTGTTCGATGGGCTTGCCGTCGCCGCCGATCACATAGGTGATGATCTCGGGTCCGGGAAATTCGATCCGCACGATGTGGGTGCCCAGCTCCCGCGTATAGACCCAGACTTCCGCTTTTCCATCCGGAGCCTTCATCGGCCTGACCTCGCGCGGCTCGCCGAGCAGCTTCCGCACCGCCTTGGCGGGCAGGCCCGGCTTCAGCTCGGCCAGCGCGGCGATCCCGGCCGGGGCGGCCGGCTTGGGCTGGGCCGACGATTCAGTCGCGGCCGGGGCACTGCGTCCGACGGGCGGCAGGGCCACGAGCAAGGCAAGTGTCAGCAGAGGGCGAATAGTCATGGGGTCATATGGAGCAACACCGCGGCGCGGATCAGCCCTTCAGCAACCTACAATCTTTCACGTGTCCGGCGAAGCCCATAAATATCCAGCAGGTCAGGCAATCAGTGCCTTTACCAGATCTTATGCCCGGGAACAGCTGTGCGACGGCCATCGGCGGCATGGGCCCGGCCCACTCCTGGCGCCAGAAATAAGCCGGCGGTTGAATTTTGCCTGCGATCATCGCAGTGTGACTATACCCATCATGAAAATACCCTCATCATTGCATACCCTTATCGCACTGGCAGTGAGCCTGCTGGCGCTGCTGCCGGCCGGAACCGCCGCGGCGGAAAAAGACTTCACCTTCAAACGCGGCGTGAACATTGCCCACTGGCTCTCCCAAAACTACGGGGACCACACGTATGCCGCCGCTTGGTTCGGTGAGGGCGATGTCCAATGGATCGCCGCCCAGGGTTTTGACCATATTCGCCTGCCCGTGGACATCCGCCTGTGCCTGACGGCCGAGGGCGCGCTGGATGAGGTCAAGCTCAAGCCGATCACCGACACCATCCGCTGGGCCCGGCCGCGCGGTCTTGGCGTGGTGCTGGACGCGCACTTCCTGCCCGGGGCCGACTTTAATTCGGTCGGCGGCGACAGCCGGGTCTACACCGACCCGGCCCTGCAGGAGAAGGTCGCGGAGGTCTGGCGCCGGCTGGCCCGGCGCTTCGCCGACGAGGGGACCTACCTTCGTTTTGAAATCCTCAATGAGCCGGTGGCCGCCGAGAACAAGCAGCTGAATCCCTTCATGCACCGCATGCTCGCCGCCATCCGGGAGAGCAATCCGACCCGCCTCGTCTACGTCACCTGCAACAAGTGGAGCAGCTTTCGCACCGTGCCGGATGTCGAGTTGCCCTCCGACCCGAATATCGCCCTGACGATCCACTTCTATGAGCCGATGGCTTTCACCCACCAGAAAGCAGCCTGGACGGGATTCGCCAAGACCATGCCGGCGGTCACTTTTCCCGGCACCGTGCCGGATCTGACCGGCCACACCCTGCCGCACTACAACATGAACCTGCGGGCCGGCGACAAGCTCACGGAGGCCCAGATTGAGGAGGCCTTTGCCAAGGTGTCGGCGTGGCTGGCCATACATGCACCCAAGATCGAGGTCTACCTCGGTGAATTCGGGGTCTACAAGGAAGCGGATGCGACCTCCATGCGCCATTGGATCGCCACCGTGCGCCAGGCCACGGAAAGCCGGGGTTGGGGCTGGGCCGTGTGGGACTACAACGCCAGCTTCGGCGCGCGCGATGCCGCCGGCAAAGGCACGCCGGTCCTCGAGGGCTTGTTCGCGAAGTAATATCAGCCGGCCCCCCCGGGCTTCGTCCGGGGGACGCCAGCCGTCTCGTTCGGCCCATCGGGTCGGATACGGAATTACGCAACTTTCAACCGTGGGTCGGGTTAATCCAGTATCGCTCCCATGAATACCATCGGAATTTTCCTGCTCTGGTGCCTATTGCTCGTCATCTGCTGGCCGCTCGCCCTGCTGGCCCTTGTGCTGGCCCCGCTGGTCTGGGTGATCGCCCTGCCTTTCCGGTTGCTCGGCGTCTGCGTCACTGCGACCTTCGCCTTCATCAAGGCGCTGCTCTTCCTGCCGGCCCGCCTGCTCGGTCATGCGGGTTGAACCGTAGGGCCGGCGCTGGTCGCCGGACCAAGTCCTGCCGTCAGCGGCAGCCCTGCAGGGGCTGAAATCTAATCGTACAAACCCAGTTTGTCATCCTGAGCGGAGCGAAGCAGCACGGCTTCGAGGGCCCTATCGCGAGCGAAAGCATGGATGTCGCACCAGCCTGCTGGCTAGACTTCACTTCGTTCAGAATGACAGGAAACTCATAGTGGGTGGGCTTGAATACACTCCCTAGAATCAGACCCGACACCAAAGAAGGTTCAGGCTTTCTTGCGCAGCTGGCGCCAGTTCGCCAGGCAGCGCTGCGCAGTCTCGAATTCGGAAAACCGGCTGCCTTCCTGTTCCATGAGGAAAAATTCCACGCCGCCCACCGCTTCAGCGGTGGCGACGATCTCCGCCCAGGGGGCGACCCCTTCGCCGAACAGTACCCGGTAGCCCTTTTCTTCCGCCGCCGCCCCGGGCGCCCAGTCCTTCAGGTGGACGCTCCGGATGCGCCCGGGATTGGCCTTGATCCAGGCGATGGGATCGGCGCCGGCCTCCAGGCAGGTGCCGACATCAAACTGGAGCACGAACTCCGCCGGCGTGTGGGAGGCGACGATGTCGAGAATGCGCGCGCCGCCCTCGAGGGTCTTCCATTCCGCCTGATGATTGTGATATCCGGCCGTGAGACCATGGGGCAGCAACTGGCCGACCGCCGTGGTCAACTGGGCGCAGAGTCCTTTCCAGCCTTCCAATCCGGCCGCGCTCTTGGGCGGCGAGGCCAAAATCAGCTGCCGGCTGCCGATGATCTGGTTCAGTTCAATGGCCTTGGCCATGCCCTCCCCGGGCGTGAATGAATCGATGTGGTTGTGCGTCGAATAGCACCGGAGGCCAAGGTCGTCCATTTGGCTGCGCACTTCCTTGGCGTAGGGCAGCGACCAGCTGAAATACGGCGCATAAAATTCCACGGCCTCGTAGCCCATCTGGGCGATGGCCCGGAGGGTTCCCGGCAGATCGCGGGTCAGTTCACCGCGGACCGCATAGAGCTCGATGCCGATGGGCCGGCGCTTGGGCGCGGGGCCGGCGGGTGTGGCTGTCGGCGCCGTGCCGCCGGCCGACTGGGCGAGCAGGATGGCCGGAGCCAGACTGGCAAGGGCCAAGAATTGACGACGCGAGACTGGGGCCGGGGAGGAGGAATCGTGAGGCATGGGGGCAGGTTTTGCTGACGATGACGGGGGAAGCGAAGCCGCCCCATTGGTTACGGAGTTTCACCGCCGAGGCCAGCTGTTTCAGTCCGCCGAGGCGGCGAGCTGGCCACCCGATACTTGACCTGAGCTCGGGGAGGAATGATCTTCCCGCCGATGAAAATGCTCCTTTCGCCCCGATGGCTATTTCTGTCCTCCTTGGTTTTCGCCACTGCAACCGCCGCGCTGGCCTCCACCTCTAAAATCGAAACCCTCAGCGACAACACCTACGCCATCACGCGCACCGCGAACACCGGCTTCGACCGGGATGTAGATAAATTCAAACAGGAAGCCCAGGCGGACGCGGCGAAATATTGCGCCGACAAAGGCAAGACCCTGAAGGTGGTCATGGTCAACTCCGAGCGCCCCCACTTCGGCGGGGGTTATGCCTGGGCCAAGGTTGTATTCCAAGCGCTTGACGCCAACGATCCGCGGCTCACCGCCCCGGTCGCCGCGCCCAGCACGGTCGGTGGGACCGCCCCAAGCACCGGCAGCGCGGCGGGGCCCGCCCCACTCCCGACCCAGGCCGGAGATCTCTACACTGAGATTCTCAAGCTCGACGACCTGCGCAAGCGGGGCTTGCTCACCGACAAGGAATTCGAGGCGGAGAAGAAGAAACTGCTGAAACGCTCCAAGTAAGCAGCCCCCGGAACAGACCGCCGCGCGCCGGCCCTCAGTCGGGATCATGCAGCCTCGGCCGCAAAACGCTTTTTGCCCATGACGGGAAGAAACAGGGCTGTAGCCGGTGTCGCTGACCCCGATGACCGGCTGTAGGGCGGGGTCGCTGACCCCGCCGGGGTTCGTCAATCGGCGGGATCAGCGATCCCGCCCTACAATTTCAGCTGCATGATCCGGCTCAGTCGCTGAGCTCGGCCGTCGTCACGACGAGGTGCCGCGCCTGTTCGGCGCGCTTCTTGTGCAACTCGACCCCCAGCGCGTCCAGGCCGCAGGCGTTGGCCACGGCGAGCACGGTGCCCACGCCACAAAACGGATCGAAGATGAGCTTCGCGCCCGCTTGATCCCGGGCAAAGCGCACCGCATGCGCCGCCGCACGCACGCCCATGGCGCGAATCCACGGCTGGCGGCCCGCCGCCGTGATGATGTCCGGGATCGGGAGCACGTCCGGACACCGCATGG
>JBAXWQ010000008.1:0-25572 GCA_037128315.1 Opitutia bacterium
ACGGAGCCGGTGCAGACGGAGGCGACGATCTCGGCGGTGGTGTTGATCGACTTGATCCAGTCCAGCACCGGCTGGTTCTTGAGCAGGGCCCGCGTGCCGAATCCGCCTGGCACGATGAGGATGTCCGGTGGCGGGCAATCGGCCAGGGCGTGGTCGGGATTCACGCTCAGGCCATTGCGGGCGCGGATGGCCCTTTTCTCCGCGGCCACGGTCACGACCGCGAAAAGCTGATCGTTCGAGAGCTCATTCGTGACGGCAAAGACTTCAAAGGGCCCGGCGAAATCGAGGACCTCGATCTCGTCGAACAGCAGAATGGCGACGGTGCGTTTCATGGCGTGGTATGCGCCATACTCCGAAGGCGACTCGGGCGGGCAAGCTCGCTTTGCACACTTAACAGGATAACCGTGGTTTCCCTCGACCGGCCGGCGATCGGGAACTATCTCTGCCCTGCACCCCGGGTTTCTGCCGCCGCACCCTCATCGCTTCCCCATGCTCCTGACCGTCGCCCTGCTCTCATTCAATCTCTCGGCCCACGAGTTGCCGCGCGTCGTGCCGCTCGCTGAGGCGGCGCTCGGCACCCAGCCCGTCTCGATCACCGCCGTGGCCAATCCCCGCAGTCCGGGCGGGCCGCACGATTTCTCCTCCGAGGGCGATTACTGGTGGCCGGATCCGAAAAAGCCCGACGGCCCCTATATCCGGCGGGACGGGGAGACCAATCCGAACAACTTCGTCGCGCACCGCCGGCTGATGTTCGCTTTTGCACGGGATGTCGGCGCGTTGACCGCGGCGTATGACCTGACGCATGAGGAACGCTTTGCGGCCGCGGCGGTGCAGCAGCTGCGCGTCTGGTTCGTCGACCCGGCGACACGGATGAACCCGAACCTGCAATTTGCGCAGGCCATCCAGGGCGTCTGCACCGGCCGCGCCACCGGCCTGATCGACACGGTTCATCTCGCCGAGGTGGCGCTGGGCATCCGGGCGCTCCATGGCTCGACGGCGCTTGATGCGACGACCGAGTCCGCCGTCAAAGCCTGGTTCCGCGACTACCTGCACTGGCTGCAAACCCACCCCTACGGGATCGAGGAGGGCAAGGCCGAGAATAACCACGGCACCTGCTGGACCCTGCAAGCGGCGGCCTTTGCGCTGCTGCTCGATGACCAGGCAACCCTCGCCGACTGCCGCCACCGCTTCAAAGCGGTAATCTTGCCCACGCAAATGGCGCCCGATGGTAGTTTTCCCCGCGAACTGGCCCGCACCAAGGCCTACGGATATTCCATCTTCAACCTGGATATCATGACCAGCCTCGCCGTGCTGCTTTCCACGCCCGGGGAAGATCTGATGAAATTCCAACTCGCCGACGGCCGGAGCATGATCCGGGGCGTGGAGTTCCTCGCCCCGTTCCTCGCCGACAAGTCGAAATGGACGCGCCCGCCGGACGTCCTGCACTGGAAGGAATGGCCCGTGCGCCAACCCGCGCTGCTGTTCGGCACGGTCGCCGCCGGTCGCGAGGACTGGCTGGCCCTGTGGAAAGGTCTGTCGGCCGATCCGGCGGTCGAGGAAGTGCGCCGAAACATGCCCATCCGGTTTCCGACCCTGTGGCGTCCTTGAGCCCCGGACCGCGCGAAGTGTCAGGCGACACCCCGATCCTGCTCACCGCGGCCTTGCTGGCTCCCGTGGCGACCCTGGTGCTATTTGGCTTGTCCGGCCGGGTGCGTCGGCTCGAAGTGTCCTGACCTGCCATGACCCAAAACAATCCACTCTTCGATCTCACCGGGCGCACGGCGCTCATCACGGGCTCCAGCCAGGGCCTCGGCCTCTCCTTGGCCCGGGGCCTGGCCCAGGCCGGCGCGGCGCTCGTGCTCAACGGCCGGGATGCCGCCAAGCTGGAGGCTGCGGCGGCCGGGTTGCGCGCCGAGGGTTTTACGGTGGCGACGGCGGCCTTTGACGTGACCAACGGCGCGGCCATCGAGCCGGCGGTGGCGCGCATCGAGGCCGAGGTGGCCCCCATCGACATTTTGGTCAACAACGCCGGCATCCAGCGGCGGGCGCTGCTCGCGGAGATGACGGAGGCCCAGTGGCGCGAGGTGCTCGACACCAATCTGACGAGCGCCTTTCTGGTCACCCGGCACGTGGCCCCGCGCATGATCGCGCGGCGCGCCGGCAAGATCATCAATACCTGCTCGCTCATGAGTGAGCTCGGCCGGGCCTCGACGGGCAATTACGCCGCCGCGAAGGGCGGGTTGAAAATGCTCACGCGCGCCATGGCCACCGAATGGGCCCGGCACAATCTCCAGGTCAACGGCATCGGCCCGGGCTACTTCGCCACGGAGATGACCCAGCCGCTGGTGGATAATCCCGAATTCAGCCAGTGGCTGTGCGCCCGGACCCCGGCCGGCCGGTGGGGCCAACCGGGGGAGCTCATCGGGGCCACGGTGTTCCTGGCCTCCCGGGCGGCGGATTTCGTCAACGGGCAGATCATCTACGTGGACGGCGGGTTGCTCGCCGCGATCTGAGTCACCGGTCGCGACCGGGCGGGGCTCAGAAACTCGCGCGGACGGCCACGGTGCCGAAGAATCCGAGGTCGCCGTCGAGCCGGAAACCCCGGTCGTAGTAGTCAAACTTCCGGTCGGTGACGGCGCCGAGATCCAGCGCGAGGGTGAAGCCCTCGCCGAGGCCGAGGTCAGCCCCCAGCCCGACGCGCACCTCGTGGAAGTCGAGGTAGGTGTTGGCCAGGCGGGCGATCCCGGCAACCGGGACCCCATAGTTGCGCGTGATACGGTAATTGCCGCCGTTGAACACGACTCCGGCCCGCCACGTGACGCTGTCGTTGAAGCGCCAGCTGAAGCCGCTTTGGGGGAAGCCGACATTGAAAATCCAACCGGGGGCAAACTGCCAGCGGACCCCGGCAATCGGGAGCACCGGGTGATTCGAGAAGGTGTTCACACTCAGCCCGAAATTCCACGTGAGGTCGGGGCTGCGCCGGTAATTGAGCAGGGCCAGCATGGGCAGGTTGAAGCTGCTGGAACCGAGATCCTCAAAATCGCTGTAGAGGCCGGGCCGAATGAACACCGCCCCGCTCCAGGTCGGGGAAAAGATTTTCATCAGTCCGAAATTGAGGGTGAGTTCCGCCAATTGGTCGGGGAGCAAGGGGGTGGTGGCGTCGAGGGTATGGCGCTGGTAGGCCAGGCCGTAGGTCAGGCTCGTGGCTTCATTCAGGCGGTGCCGGCCGGAAATGCTCAGGCTGGTGCTGAGCACGCCGACGCTGCCATAGGCGAGGCCACCGCGCTCCAGACTCTCGTGGGAGGCGGAGGACAGCTCGACGTCGACTGAGGCCAGCAAGGCCTTGCGCATGGTGGCCGAGGGCTGGGCCCACAGCAAAGCCGGCAGCAGCAGGAAGACGAAGGACAGGCGGGTTTTCATGCGCATAAATTATTGATTTGAGGATATTACGTGTCAGCGGCGGATTGGATGCAGCATCCGCAGAAATACGCGGTTGGGCCCCTGTTGCGAGGCAACACTCGAAGCCTGTATCAGGTGATTTTTCGGATGGGCCACCGAGCCAAGCCGGAGCACAGACCCAGAGGTCACAGAGGAATGACCGGTCGAGATATTGGGCGAGGAGATGGGCTCGGTGCACTCCGGGTCGGAACTCGGTGTCCTCTGTGACAAAACCCCCTCCCGCAGCGCCAAGTGTCCAAACTATTTGGTGTTACTGGATACTAGCGCCGGTCAGGTTCTTTTATACCTCAATCTCACCGCGGAGGTAGAGCACGGCGTGGCCGGCGATGCCGACGCGGTCGCCGCGCCACTCGCAGGCGAGGTCGCCACCCCGCGCCGAAATCTGGCGGGCGTGCAGCCGGGCTTTTCCCAGCCGCTGCGCCCAGTAGGGAATTAGGGTGCAATGGGCCGAGCCCGTGACGGGGTCCTCGTTGACGCCGGCGCGCGGGGCGAAGAACCGCGAGACGAAATCGCAGTCATGGCCCGGAGCGGTGGCGATGAAGGCAAAGGTGTCGAAGCGGGCGAGGGCCGCGAAGTCAGGTTGCAGGGCCCGCACGTCCTCGGCCCGGGCAAACACGCACAGCGTGTCGCGAGCCTGGGCGACCGCTTCCGGTTGGGCGCCGAGGGCGGTCGCCAGTGCGACCGGGATGGGCCCGGCTTGCGCTGGTCGGCTGGGCAGATCGAGTTCGAACCGGCCGCCGGGCTGGCGCCGCACGGTCAAGGGCCCGCTGCGCGAATCAAAGATGATGGCCTCACCCGCCTGATGGAGCTGGGTGAAGAGGGTGAAGGCGGCGGCCAGGGTGGCGTGGCCGCAGAGGTCGACCTCCAAGGCCGGCGTAAACCAGCGCAGCTGGAAGCGACCGGGCCCGGTGCGCACGAAGAACGCGGTCTCCGCCAGGCCGTTCTCAAACGCAATTTTCTGCATCAGGGCATCGTCCGGCCAGGCCGCAAGCGGCACGACCGCGGCCGGATTGCCGTGAAAGGCTTTTTCGGCAAAGGCGTCGACCCAGTAGAGCGGAAGTTTAGGCATTTTCGAATTAGGATTCTCGATTTTCGATTAATACGTGCAGAAGGGAGAAGGGTTCCTGGGCGGTGGATGGGGCGATTCTGGCGGGCGAGCGGGCGGGTCGAGATGAATCAAAAATCGAGAATCGAGAATCGAAAATTCACTCAGGCGTACTGCTCCAACGCGGCCCCGGTCAGCCGGCAGATCTGCCAGTCGAGCATCCGGCGTGCGCCGAGCGATTCATAGAATTTGATGGCGGGCTCGTTCCAGTCGAGCACCGACCATTCCATGCGGCCGCAGCCGCGGGCGTTCGCGATCTTGGCGAGATGCAGCAGCAGGGCCTTGCCGATGCCCTGGCCGCGGCAGGCCTCCGCCACGAACAAGTCCTCCAGATAAAGTCCCGGCCGGGCCAGAAAGGTGGAATAGTTGAAAAAATAAAGGGCAAAGGCAGCCGGCCGGCCGGCGCTGAACGCCAGGACGCAATGCGCGGCGGGAGCGTTGCCGTCGGCGGGAAACAGGGTGTGCTCCAGCTGGGCCTCGGTGGCGGTGACGGCCGAAGAAAGTTTTTCAAATTCGGCCAGGTCGCGGATGAACTGGAGGATGACAGGGACATCAGTGCGGGTGGCCGGTCGGATCTCGGGAAGCATTCGCACAGCATGAGTGGCCATCTGGTGGCGGGGGAAGAATTTTTTCCCAAAGCAGGCGCCGGGTCGAATTTGGCCGACTGGGGCTCGCATCATGGGACTTCCGTCGGCACAGGCAGAAGTTGCCAGGCCGGAGAGCACGGGAAATCCATTTAAGGCGTTTTGCAAAATACCTGGATTGCCATTCAGCCCGTAGCCACAGGCCTCCGTGCCTGTGGGATCGCCGCATTCCGACAGGCCGGGACGCCTGTCACTACCCAGCTGGGCATTTGGCAAACACGCCCTAGCAAATAACCTCAACAAATTGAAGGGCAAGGGATAGCGGATTATGCAGTTTCCTTTCCCTGCTGCTTTTTCGGCGCGGGGCTGGGGTCGCCGGCCTATGCTTATGGCCAATTCGGCGGTCACCCGCGGCGGTCTGAGATGCGGGATTGCAATGCCCCGTCTGTCCCCTGATAAGCGCTGCCACTATTCATGCTACGCAAGTTCATCTCTAAAATCCGGCAGACCTTTACCAAGGACGACAAGCGTCCTGAGGCCAAACCGGCCCACAAGTCCGCCAAACCGACCAGCAAGGGTGCTGAGCACCGTCTCGAGCGTCGTCCCGGCGCTCCTGCGCCCCGGCCGGCGAGTCCCACCCGTCACGCTCCGTCCTCCGCCCACCCGCCCGCCCACGCCAAGCCGGCCCATCCGCCGGCGCCGCCGCGTGCGGCCCACGTGCCCAAGCCGCTGCCCGAGGTGCCGAAGATGGATTCGGAGTTCACCAAATTGGGCCTGAACGACCGGCTCGCGTTCGCCGTGCAGGAGATGGGTTACGCGATCCCGACCCCGATCCAGACGCAAGCCATCCCGATGATTTTGAGCAGTCGCGATGTGATCGGTTCCGCCCAGACGGGCACGGGCAAGACGGCGGCGTTCGCCCTGCCCATCTTGCAGTTGCTGGAAAAGCACGGCGCGATGCGCTGCCTCATCCTCGAGCCGACGCGCGAGCTGGCCGTCCAGGTGGAGGAAGCCTTCAAGTCCTTCTCCAAGTTCACCGATCTGCGGGTGACGGTCGTCTACGGTGGCGTCGGCTACGGCAAGCAGCGCGAGGATCTGGGCCGGGGCGTCGATATTCTGGCCGCCACCCCGGGCCGCCTGCTCGACTACATGGAGCAGGGGGAGATCCGCCTCGACAAGATCGACATCCTGGTGCTCGACGAGGTTGACCGCATGCTCGACATGGGCTTCCTGCCGGATGTGAAGCGCATTGTGTCCAAGGTGCCCCGCGAGCGGCAGACGCTGTTTTTCACCGCCACGCTCCCGCCGGAGATTGAACAGCTCGCCGCCTGGGCCCTGCGGAACCCCGAGACGGTTTCCATCGGCCGCCAGCGCGCGACGGCCGAGACGATTACGCACGCGTTTTATCCCGTGGTGCAGGCGCAGAAATTCGACCTGCTCGCGCATCTGCTCGAGGAGACCCACTACAAGAGCGTCATCATCTTCTCCCGCACCAAATCCGGCGCGGACTACGTGGCCAGCCGGCTCAAGCACGAGGGGCACACCTGCGCCGTGATGCACGCCGACCGCAGCCAGCAGGAGCGTACCGACGCACTCAAGGGCTTCAAATCCGGCCAGTATGAGGTCCTCGTCGCGACCGACCTCGTGGCCCGCGGCTTGGATATCGCCGACGTCTCGCATGTGATCAACTTCGACGTCCCGGAAAATCCCGAAGATTACGTCCACCGCATCGGCCGCACCGGCCGGGCGCACAAGACGGGCGACGCCTTCACGCTCGTGACCGAGGAGACCTGGCGCGACGCGCGCAGCATCGAGCGCTTCATCGGCCAGAGCATCGAGTGGAAGAAGGTCGAGGGGTTCAACTACACCTACTCGGGCATCTTTGACGGCGGCGGCATGCCGCAGCTGGCGCCCGAGCGGCCGAAGAGCCGGCTCACCCGCGGCGGCCGGCGCTGAACGCCGGCGTGACGATGGCGTTACGCGGCAATTGCCGCTTGATCTATATTCCTTAAAAGGTATATAGATTCGGCATGGAGCTGGTCCAAATCTACGAATGCCTGTGTGACGTCACCCGGCTGCGCCTGCTGCACGTGCTGGTCCAGGGGCCGCTCTGTGTGTGCCATTTCCAGGCCGTCCTGCGCGAACCGCAGGTGAAGATCTCCAAGCATCTCGCCTATCTGCGCGCCCGGGACCTGGTCGAGGTTGAGCGCGACGGCAACTGGATGGTCTATGCGTTGCCGGCCAAACGGTCCCGCGAACTGCAGGCCAACCTGGCCTGCCTGCAGGACTGCACCCGGGAAAATCCCGTTTTCCAGCGCGATCTGGCCCGGCGGCGGAAGTTGACGCCAAATCTGGTCGGCCCGAGCACCTGTGGTTGCTCGACCACTCCCTGACTTACCCATGACCTCCGCTCCCAAACCCGCCGTCCTGATCCTTTGCACCGGCAACTCCTGCCGCAGCCACCTCGCCGAGGGGTTGCTGCGCTCGATGGCCGCCGACCTTTTCACGGTGCATAGCGCCGGCTCGAAGCCGGCGGGCTACGTGCATCCGCTGGCAATTCGCGTGATGCAGGAAATCGGCCTTGATATCTCCGGGCACCGGTCCAAATCGATGACCGAGTTTATGGCCGCACCCATCGAGACGGTGATCACCGTCTGCGGCAAGGCCGACCAGGCCTGCCCGATTTTCCCGGGCCAGGTGAACCGCCACCACTGGCCCTTCGATGACCCGGCGCACGCGACTGGCACGGAAGAGGAACGGCTCGCGGTGTTCCGGCGGGTGCGCAATGAGATCCGGCGGACGCTGACCGCCTACGTGGCTGGCCGGCGAGATGCGTTGAAAACCGCCGAGCGGTGAGCCGCCACCGGCACCTTTACTTTCATGACTGATTCCATTGCCAGAAAACTATCATTCCTCGACCGCTACCTGACGCTGTGGATCTTCCTCGCCATGGCGGCGGGGCTGCTGGCGGGACGTTTCCTGCCGGCGCTCCCGCAGGCGCTGACGGCGTGGAGTGTCGGCACCACCTCGGTGCCGATCGCACTCGGGCTCATCATCATGATGTATCCGCCGCTGGCGAAGGTGCACTATGAGGAATTGCGCGATGTGTTCCGCGACCGCCGGGTGCTCGGGCTCTCCCTGGTGCAGAACTGGCTGGTCGGTCCCGTGCTGATGTTTGCGCTCGCCGTCATTTTCCTGCGCCACCAGCCGGAGTATTTCGCCGGCTTGGTGCTGATCGGCCTCGCCCGCTGCATCGCGATGGTCATCGTATGGAACGATCTCGCCGGCGGCAGCCGCGAGTACTGCGCCGGGCTGGTGGCATTCAACGCCTTGTTTCAGGTCTTCTTTTTCGCCCCCCTGGCCTGGTTGTTTCTGAAGGTGCTGCCACCGCTGGTCGGCGTGGATCTGGGCGCCCTGGATCTGTCGAGTGTCACGATCGGCAGCGTGGCGCAAAGCGTGTTTATCTACCTCGGCATTCCCTTTCTCGCCGGCTGGTTGGGCCGGCTTCTGCTGCGCCGGGGCCCGGCCGGCGTGGCGTGGTATGACGGCAAGTTCCTGCCCGTGATCGGCCCGCTGACCCTCTCCGCCCTGCTGTTCACCATCTTTGTCATGTTCAGCCTGAAAGGGGACACGGTGCTGCGCATCCCGCTCGATGTCCTCCGCATCGCAGTTCCGCTGCTGGTTTATTTCGTGATCATGTTCAGCGCGACCTTTTGGATGAGTGTCCGCGCCGGGGCGGACTACCCGCGGGCGGCGACCCTGGCCTTCACCGCGTCGGGCAACAATTTCGAGCTGGCGATCGCGGTGGCCGTCGGGGTCTTCGGTCTGGCCTCCGGGGCGGCGTTTGCCGCCGTGGTGGGTCCCCTGGTCGAGGTTCCCGCGCTGATTGCCCTCGTGACGGTGGCCCTGGCCTGGAAACGCCGGATGGCGGCGCCGGCTCAGCAGCCGTAGACGCCGCCGTTGATATCGAGCGTGGCGCCGGTGATGAAGCCGTCGTACTCGCTCGCCAGAAAAACGGCGGCCCGGGCCACATCATCGGCGGAGCCGCCCCGTCCGAGGGGAATGCCGGCCACCGTGGCCTGGGCCGACTCGGCTGTCGTGTGGGTGGAGTGAAAACGGGTGCCGAGGATGAGGCCGGGGGCGAGGGCGTTGACGCGGATGCCCTGCGGGCCGAGTTCACTGGCCAAGGCGCGGGTGAAGGTGAGAATGGCGCCTTTGGCGGTGGAGTAGGCGAGCGAGCCGCCATGGCCGCCCTTGCGGCCAGCCAGGGAGGAGAGGTTGACGATGCTCGCCCCGCCGCCGGTGCGAGCCGCGGCGGCGAGATGAGGTGCGGAGGCGCGCGTGATGCGCCGGACACTGCCAACGTTGAGTGCCATGACCTCGGCCCAGAAGGCATCGTCGGCTTCCGCGAGGGATTTGCGGGCGACGAGCGAGCCGGCATTGTTGATCAGAATATCGAGTCCGCCGAGAAACGTGACGGCCGCGGTCACCAGGCGCTCGCATTCCTCGGTCTCAGTTAAGTCGGCGCTGGCATGCCCACAGCGGCGACCCAATGAGGCGGCCTCGGCCTCCAGGGCCCGGGCGGCTTCGGCGCTGCGGTGGTAATGGACAAACACGTCGCATCCGACCGCCAGCAGGTGGCGGGTGATGGCGAGGCCGATGCCTTGGGCCCCGGCGGTGACGAGCGCGCGCTTGCGGAGAAGTTTGGTCGGAGGGGACATGACGGCGGCATTGACGCAGACGGGTCGCGAGGGGTCAACGCGGGTTTGGGGGCAAGGAGGATTCGGTTGCCAAATTGCCGGGGCGAAGCACCGTGGTCGTCCTTTCATGAAACTTGATATTCCCGCGGGCGATTTCGCCGGCTATATTTTCGACCTCGACGGCACATTGGTGGACACCATGCCACTGCACTACCGGGCCTGGAACCGGGCCATGCAACTGGCCGGACTGAAGGAAGAGCTGAGCGAGGACCTGTTTTATTCCCTGGGCGGCATGCCGACGGTCCGGGTGGCGGGAGTCTTTGCCAAGCACTACGGGCTCACCATCGACGTCCAAAAGGTCTTTCACCAAAAGGAAGCGCTCTTCCTGGAATTGCGTTCGGAAATGAAACTGATCGATGCGGTGGTCGCGGTGGCCCGCAAGGCCGCGGGCCGGATTCCCCTCAGCGTGGCGTCGGGCGGCCCCCGCGACGTGGTCCGGCACACCTTGGAACTGATGAAGCTGGCGGACCTTTTTCCCGTGGTGGTGACACCCGAGGACGTGACGCACGGCAAGCCGTCGCCGGAGATGTTTTTGCTGGCGGCCCAAAAAATGGGCGTGGCGCCGGAGAGCTGCCTGGTGTTTGAGGACGCCGAGCCGGGCATCCAGGCCGCGGAGGCGGCCGGGATGAAGTGGGTGCGGGTGGAGAGCCGGAAGAAATAGGGCTGTAGGAGGGGCTTTAGGCCCCGATCAGAAAGCTGCTCCGCTCACGGGCGTCCATCATCGCGGCATAAAGCCGCTCCTACAGCTCGGATCCATGAGCTGTTACCTAGGAGCGCCTATGGCGTAATCGCACGATCCCCCGCGGATTTTGATTTGAGTCATCGCCCGCAAACGCGTGGGCTGGAGCCATGACTTTTGCCGAACTTGCGAACCAGGGCATCCGGACCCAGCCCGTCTACGAGGCGGGCAAGCCCATCGACCAGGTCGCCCGCGAACTCGGGCTGGATCCGGCGGGCATCGTCAAGCTGGCCTCCAACGAAAATCCGCTCGGGGCATCGCCCAAGGCGCTGGCGGCGGCTGAGTGGGCCCTGCGCGAGCTGCATCTCTATCCCGATGGCGGTTATTTTGCATTGCGGCAGAAACTGTCCCAAAAACTCGGCCTGGGGATGGACCAGTTCGTCATCGGCGACGGCTCAAATGAGATCATCGAGCTGCTGGGGCATGTGTTTCTCGCGCCCGGGGTCGAATGTGTGATGCACCAGTCGTCGTTCGCCGTCTACAAGCTGGTGACGCTTTTGTTCGGGGCCACGCCGGTCGAGGTCCCGCTGGTCAACATGCGGCAGGACTTGGTCTCGCTCGCAGCGGCCATTACCCCTCGCACCCGCCTGGTTTTCCTCGCGAGCCCGGCGAATCCGGTCGGCGTGACGAATACCGCCGAGGAAATCACGGCGCTGGTCCGGGCCCTCCCGCCGCACGTGATTTTGGTCTTGGACGAGGCTTATGCGGATTTTCTGGAAAGCCCGCCGGACCTGCGACCGTTGATCACCGAAGGCCGGAAGGTGATTTGCCTGCGGACCTTTTCGAAAATCTACGGCTTGGCGTCCTTGCGCGTGGGTTATGGTTACGCGGCGGCGGAACTCATCGCGCTGGTGCAGCGCGCCCGCCAGCCGTTCAACGTCAATGGCGTGGCGGCGGCGGCCGCGTTGGCGGCGTTGGACGACGACGAGTTCGTGGTCCGCTGCCGGCGGGAGAATCACGCCGGTCTGGCCCAGCTCGGCGCCGGTTTCACGCGGCTGGGCCTGGCGTTCGTGCCGGGGCAGGGGAATTTTCTCCTGGTCAAGGTGGGTGACGGCCTCGGGGTTTTTGCCGCCCTGCAACAGCGCGGCCTGATCGTGCGGCCGGTGAAACCCTACGGCCTGCCGGAGTGGGTGCGCATCACGGTGGGCACGCCGGCCCAGAATGACCGTCTGTTGGCGGCGCTGGGTGAGGTTCTGGCGAAACTGTAGGGCGGGGTCGCTGACCCTGCCGGCGCTCGTCAATCGGCGGGATAAGCGATCCCGCCCCACAATTTCAAATCCCTCAGCCTTTGGCCGCGGCCCGCTTGAGCCGATCGCGCAATGCCGCGGCCAGTCCACCGGCGTCCGCGGGCAGGGCTTCGACCCAAATCTCGCTGAAACCGGCGCGATCGACTTCGCGCAACACCCGATAAAGATTTCGCGCCACCTCCGCGAGGGAGCCGCGCTGGCTCAACCAGCGGATGTTGTCCGCCGCGCGGCCGGGCGGCTTGCGCAGGCTGATGCCCGCCACGCCTCGCGGCAGGGTGCGCCAGGATGATTTCAGCTGCAGCGGTGTGCGCGGGCTGTAATGCCGGTCCATCATGCCCGGCGCCACCATGCGGGCACCGATCCGGCCGCCGGACGAAAGCGTTGGCGGGGACTTGATGGTCCGGCCGATAAATTTGCCCAACACCTCCGGGGTGATGATTCCGGGGCGCAGGATGCGGGGCTGCTCCGGCCGGGTGAGGTCGAGAATGGTCGATTCCACCCCGACGGCACAGGTTCCGCCATCAAGGATGTGGGCGATTTTTCGTCCCAAGCCGTCCATTACATGCGCTGCTTCCGTGGGGCTCAGGTAACCGAACAGATTGGCGCTGGGCGCCGCGAGGGGGACGCCGGCCAGCCGCAATATGCGTCGGGCGAGCGGGTGCGCCGGGGCCCGGATGGCCACGGTGTCGCCCCCGGAAGTGACGATGCCCGGGACACAGCTTTTCTTGGGGAGGACGAGAGTCAGGGGCCCCGGCCAAAAGCGCCGGGCTAGTCGGCGAGCTATCGGGCTGAACTCGGCCAACTTCTCCGCTTGCGCCAGATCGAGCACATGGACGATCAAGGGGTCGTTGGCCGGCCGGCCCTTGGCCCGGAAAATCGCGCGGCAGGCCGAGGCGTCGAGCGCATTGGCCGCCAGGCCGTAAACCGTCTCCGTCGGCAATGCGACCAGCCCCCCGCGGCGCAACACCCCGGCCAGCCGGCGGAGGTTGGCGGGAGTGGGGGAGTAGATTTTGGCCGGCATGGGTTCGATGCAGTTAACCACTAATCATCACTAAACCTCACTAATGAAAATCAGGACAGTGGGGCTTGTTGTCAGTTTGGGATTAGGGGCCAATGAGGGTGAATGAGTGGTGCCTTCCTTGTATCCGGAGTTTTAGCCACGAAGAGGCGCGAAGAACCACGAAAAGAGATGCAGCCATTTTTGTGACATCTTGGCTTTTTTGTGGCCAAACCTTTCCGGCGACAAAAAAGCCGGAGCAGATGCTCCGGCTGAAATTGCGATCTAAGCAAGAGCTTAGAGCATCGTCAGCAAATTGCGCGCGCTCTTGATCTTGGAGGTGACATTCCGCTGCTCCTTGGCGGAAAGGTGCGTGTATTTGCGCGGCAAAATCTTGCCCGTGTCCGTGATATAGCGACTCATCAGCTGCGGGCTGGTCATCGGGATCTGCTGCGGCGTGAGGGTCTGCGTGGCGGGTTTCGGTTCGGTGCTGCTCATGATTGAAAAGGGAGGGCGAAACGTTGGGACTGTCGGCACCGCTGTCAACGGGCATTTTATATTTGCCAATCCGGCCCGGCCGGCATGTCTGGAAACCGGCTTAGTCCCCGTAGCTCAAATGGATAGAGCACGCGTTTCCTAAACGTGTGATCCCGGTTCAATTCCGGGCGGGGGCACCATGCTTCGCCGAGCAAAGCGAGAGTGAAGCATGCCCTCCATAGCTTTAGCGACGCAGGGCACCTATGGGTCGATTGGAAACTACTGGCTTCGCATGGCACGGCCATCCTTCTTGGCGATGGTACTCGAGTGGCTACGGTTGGCACGGCCAGCCTGATTTAATGGGTTTGAGCCGCTTTGCTGTCTAGGGCTTGCTAGCCCCCGCTCTAACCCCAAATCTCCCGCTCCGTGCCCAATACCTTCGGCAAACTTTTTCAAATCTCCACCTGGGGCGAAAGCCACGGTCCGTCCGTCGGCGTCGTCATTGACGGCTGCCCGCCCTGCCTGCCGCTGACCGCCACGGAGGTACAAGCCGATTTGGACCGCCGGCGCCCGGGTCAGAGCGACATCACCACCCCCCGCAAGGAGGCCGATGCGGTGGAGTTCCTCTCCGGTCTGTTTGAAGGCCGGACCACCGGTCAGCCACTGGCCATGCTGGTGCGCAATGCCGACGCCCGGCCGGAAGCCTATGCCGAGATGCGCGCGAAGTTCCGGCCCTCGCACGCCGACTTTACCTACACGGCCAAGTATGGCTTCCGCGACCATCGCGGCGGCGGCCGTTCGTCGGCGCGCGAAACCATCGGCCGGGTTGCCGCCGGGGCCGTGGCCCGGAAGATCCTCCAACTCGCCGGCGGGGTCGAGATCCGGGCGTTTGTCACGCAGGTGCACGACATCATGGCACCGGTGCTCCCCCAATTTCCGACGCTCGCGCAGGTCGAGGCCTCCGCCGTGCGCTGCCCCCATCCGGCCACGGCGGCCAAGATGATCAGCCGCATCAAGCAGGTGCGCGCCAAGGGCGATTCCGTCGGCGGGGTGATCGAGTGCCGGGTCCGCGGCGTGCCCGCCGGGCTGGGCGAGCCGGTGTTCGACCGGCTGGAGGCCGACCTGGCCAAGGCCATGCTGTCCTTGCCCGCGACCAAGGGTTTTGAGATCGGCAGCGGCTTTGCCGGCGTTCGGCTCAAGGGCTCCCAGCACAACGATGCATTCGTGAAACAGGGCAAACGCATCGGCACCGCCACCAACCGCTCCGGGGGCGTGCAGGGCGGGATCAGCAACGGCGAGGAGCTTGTCTTCCGCGTCGCCTTCAAGCCCACGGCAACAATTTTGCAGCCGCAGCAGACGGTGGATCTGCGGGGCATCGCCACGGAACTGCAGGCCCGCGGCCGCCACGACCCATGCGTCGTGCCCCGGGCGGTGGTGATCGTCGAGGCGATGACCGCGCTTGTGCTCGTCGACCACTGGATGCGCCACCAGGCGCAAAACCGGACGTTTAAGTTCTGATTACTGTAGGAGGGGCTTTACGCCCCGATTTTTTGCCACGAAAAGCCACGATAAGGGTTGTTTTTGCTTACCAAAATTACCGCGCGCCTATAGGCGCCTTGAGGATCACATTCGCCTCCGCTTGTTTCGTGCCTTTTTGTGGCTAAAAGCATTACGGATCAGGTGGGCGTCTGGGCTTTGGTCCACGAGGGGGGCTTTAAAAGGCTGGTTGTCTTTTGGGCGTTTTAGGCCTCTTTGCGGCTGAGTGAGCACATCCGTCTATTTTCTCATCGGTTCCCCCGGCTCCGGCCGGCGGGCGGTGGTGCGCGATCTGGTCGAGAACGGCCTGGGCGCGGATGACCCGGTGGTCGTTTTTCTCGCCGCCGGCGAAGCCCCGGCGGCCGCCGATGCCAAACTGGCGGCCTTGAAAAATATCACCGTGCAGCGCTGGACCTGGGCGGCCCCCGCACTGCCCGCGGTGGACCTGCCGCCCGGCGCCACCGTTTTTTTCCTCGCCGACTCGCGCGTCAGCCCGATTGACCAGCTCGAGGCCCTGAAACCGTGGCTCGAGCAGCAGGGGGCCGAACTGGCGCGGATCTTCTGCTTCGTGGACTGCCAGCTGGCGGAAAAGAACCCCGTGCTCATGCAGTGGTTCGCGGCCATCATCCATTTTGCCGACGTGGTCTTCCTCACCAAGCGCGAGGGGGTGGCCAACAAGTGGCTCAGCGACTTCATCAGCCACTTCAAGGACGAGTTCTTCCCGTGCCACTTCGTCCAGGTGAGGACCAAGGGCGACCTCGCCAATCCCCTGGTGCTGCTCGATCCCACCCCGCGCCGGGTGACGCAGTATTTTGAGGAGGGGGAGAGCTACGAGATCGAGGGACTCGAGACCGATGACGAGGAGGGCGAGGAGGAGGACACCGGCCTGCTTCCTCCGGAGCCTTATTTTATCCGACTGGCCAGCGGACGGCGCGACAAGGAAGTGCCCGATCTCGGGGCCTACCTGCCCAAGCCATAAGCCCCGAGGGCTGATTTTTACCACTAATGGAATTCATCAAGGGATGAATTCTTCAAAGTGTGCGACGACTAATCGTCACCGCCGATAGGCTTGGGGGCCTGCTGATCGCAGGTGTTTCGGTCTGCGATCAGCAGACCCCTTGAAGCAAATCCGGAGGCGATAAGCCGGAGGGGTGAAGGAAAGTTCCGCCTCTTGGCGGAACTGATTAGTGGTCACCTCAAGGATTATATAATAACTTGCCCGGAAATCGGCGGAAAAACGTCGCCGGTTGGGGTAGAGTGGGGCATGACAATTTTAGAATCTTTTCCCACGATTGCTTCTGCCATGAAAAAGCTGCCCAGTGCCCGCACCATGTACCAGGCGGTGGTCCGGCGCGACTCCGCCTATGAGGGGGTGTTTTTCACCGGCGTGAAAACAACCGGCATCTTCTGCCGGCCGACCTGTCGCGCCAAGCGGCCGAAGGCGGAGAACGTGGAATTTTTTCCCTCGATCAACGAGGCGCTGCACGGCGGTTACCGACCCTGCCGGCTGTGTCGCCCGATGGACGCGACCCAACCCGTGCCGCCCCTCGTCGAAAAACTGCGCCGGGCGGTGGAGGACTCCGCCGAGGGCCGGGTCAGCGACAAGGATCTGGCGGCCCTGGGCATCGAGCCCTCCACCGCCCGGCGGCAGTTCCAAGCCTACCACGGCATGACGTTTCACGCCTACCAGCGGGCGCGGCGCATGGGTCTGGCCCTGCGGGACGTCCAGGCCGGCCAGCCGGTCATCGACGTGCAATTGGCGCGCGGCTACGAGTCCACCAGTGGATTCCGCGCGGCGTTCACCCGCATCTTCGGGCAGCCGCCCCGCGCCGCCAAGGCCGGCGCCTGCCTGCTGGCCCAGCGCATGGAGACCCCGCTGGGCACCATGCTGGCAATCGCCGACGACCATGGATTGCGCCTGCTGGAATTTGCGGATCGCCGCGGACTCGAGCGGGAACTTGTCGGACTCCGCCGGCGGCTCAAGTCCGCCGTGGTTCCAGGCACGAACGCCACGCTGGAGGCGACCCGGGCCCAATTGGCCCGGTATTTTTCCGGCAAATCGCTGGCCTTTGACCTGCCGCTCGCGCCGGTGGGCTCGGAGTTTCAGCTGAAGGTCTGGGCCGAGCTGGGCCAGATCGCACCGGGCCAAACCCGCTCCTATCAGGGCATGGCAGTCAAACTGGGGATTCCCCAAGCCCCACGCGCCATCGGCCGCGCCAACGGCGCCAACATGCTGGCGCTGGTGATCCCCTGCCATCGCGTCATCCGCGCCGACGGCACGCTGTGCGGTTACGCGGGCGGTCTCTGGCGCAAGCAGCGGCTGCTGGAGCACGAGCAACGGTTTGCCCGCTGAGGCCAAGGCGGGCGGGAACGCTGTACTCTTGCCAAAGGGGTGGGGGGAGGCGCATATCTGCGCTCCGATGCGGATCATGATCATCGAGGACGAGCAGCAGCTGGCCAAGCATATCATCAATGCCTTGGTCCGGCACGGCCACAAGGTGAGCGCCCACACCAACGGGGCCACCGGCTTGCAGGCGGCGCTCGATGAGTGGCCGGATCTGATCCTCCTCGATCTGAATCTGCCGGGTCTGGACGGCTTGACCGTGCTGGCGCGCCTGCAGGCGGCCCTCTGTCCGTCCCGGGTGCTCATCCTGTCCGCGCTCAGCGAGATTGAGCACCGCATCACCGGGCTCAAGGCCGGGGCGGATGACTATTTGGGCAAGCCCTTCGCGATGGATGAACTGGTGGCCCGGGTCGAGGCCCTGGGCCGGCGGGGCACGGCGCCGGTCGCGGCGGACAACCTGCGGCTGGCCGATCTGCAGATGAATGTGCGCAGCCGGCGGGTGACCCGCGGGGAGAAATCGGTGGAGCTTTCGCCGCGCGAGTTTGACCTGCTGCATGTCCTGCTGGCGGAGCCCGGGCGCGTGTTTTCCCGCGGCGAACTTTGCGAGCGGGTCTGGCAGCGCGCTTACGAGTACGACACCCGCACGGTCGAGATCTTCATCACGCGCTTGCGGCGCAAGGTGGACGCCGGGGCCGCGGTCCCACTGATCCATACCGTACGATCGGTCGGCTACACCGTACGCGCATGAATCCGGCGGTCCTGCCCGACGAAATCCGGCGCTTCCGCCACCGGCTGCAGCTGGCGATCATGGTGGTGGTGGTGGTCCTGTCGGCGCTGGTCCTGATCTTCATGCAGCAACGCCGGTCCGATGACACGGAGGCGGCGCTGCACGCCGAGTTCCAGCGCACCTTCGATGCGTGGAGCAACGTCCACACGCTGCGTTATGCCATGCTCATCGAGCGCGGCCGGGAACTCGTGCACAAGATCAGCCGGTCCCCGGCCCGCGACGCGTGGGAACCCGCGCAGCTCTATGGCGCAACGCACAGTGTGCTCGATGATATCATGGAAAGTGAGGAGGAGGGTGAGGCCAACCACCCCGGCGACGGATTCCATGCGGAGTTTTACCGTTATCTCGACGCCGCCGGCAACGTGATCCCCCCGGGGGCGGCGACGGGGGCCGGCCCGCTCCTGCCGGGCGAGGCGTTGCAGTTAAAATTGGCGCGGCCGCGACCCGACCAGCCGCAACTCGGCTACTTGGCCCGGGAAGCGTTGGATGCGGACGGCCCCATCTTTGATCTCATTGCCCTGCCGGTCCGGCCCGAGACCGACCCGCAGGTGCAGCTGACGCTGGTGCTGGGCTTCGAGCCGGCGAACCGCCTGCTGCAGGGCATGGCGCGCGAATCGGTCCGTGGTCTCTGGTTTCATGCGGTGCTCTATCACACGTCGCTGCCGGCGCCGGAAGCGCAGCAGGTGGCCGCCGTCGTGGGTGCGGCCATCGCCCGGGGCGCCCCTCCGGCCGAGCCCATCCCTTTCCTGTTGGCCGGTGAGCCGCAGGTGATCCTGTTCCAGCGCTTGAACGTCAACTCGGCCTACGATGCGGCCTATCAGGTCTGCCTGTATCCGCTCACGGAGCTGAAGGCCCGCTTGGCGCGGCTGCGCTGGCAGGTGCTGGGCGGCGGCGGCGTGCTGCTGCTGACCGGCCTGCTCGCCAGCCATCTCCTGGCCGCCCGTTTTTCCCGGCCGGTGGAAAGATTGCTCGGGCGCCTGGCGCAGCAGAGTGCGGATCGACTGCAGGCCGAGGCGGCCTTGGCCCAGGCGGCTGACGGCATGCGCCGGGCGGCGCGCTTCTCGGCCGATGCCTCGCACCAATTGAAGACGCCGGTGGCGGTTCTGCGCGCCGGCTTGGAGGAAATCCGCGTCCGGGGGCAGCTGACGCCGGCCTTGCTCGAGGAGATTGAAGGGCTCATGCACCAAACGTCCCGGCTTTCCGTGCTCATCGAGGATTTGCTGCTGCTCTCCCGTCTCGATGCGGGCCGGCTGGTCATCAAGCCCGGCACCGTGGATCTGGCGCACCTGATCGATTCCGCCCTGGATGATTGGAGTGCCCAGCCCGACCCCTGGGCGCTCGTGGTGGAAAAGGATTTTCCCCGCCCGCTGCTGATCCGGGGGGAGCAACGGTACGTGATGCTGATCCTGCAAAACCTTCTCGATAACGCCCGCAAATACAACCGGCCGCATGGCCGAGTCCGTATCCAGGCCGTGCTGGCGGAGGATTGCGTGCAGCTGGTGGTGGGAAATACGCCCCCGCGCCCCATCACCCGGCAGGCGCAGGAGCAGATCTTCGAGCGATTTCACCGCGGCGACATGGCGGAGGATATTCCCGGTTATGGTCTGGGCCTGAATTTGGCGCGCGAACTGGCGCGGCTGCACGGCGGCGATCTCATTCTGCTGCGCTCGGATGAGGCGATGACGGAATTTGAAGTGCGGCTGCTGCGCGCGGCCGCCGGTCCCACCGAGTGAGTTTGTAAACTCGTTGTTTAATTGTGCTTCGCGGCCGTGGACGGTGTTGGGGGCTTCACGTTTTTTTAATCGGGGGCCAGCCGAGACGGGAAAATTTTTTTGCAGGCGGTGCGATCCTGCGGGAGAAGCGCTTAGGTGAGCCGAACGATGAGGGAGGCATCGAGTCCCGCCCCGTTTCGTTGGCCCATGTCTCCGGCCGCTGCGGTGGTGTAACAGCTTAGTTACCTGAAACCTGCTTGCACCACGGCACCAGCGCCGCATCTACCTGTCGCACTCGGCCAATCCTCCACGGAAAAACACCACATTTTCTTTCGTCCCGCCCCGCTGCCTTTCCCATGTCGCACTCACCCTATCAACCGTCTCACTCGGCTCGCGCTCTCCTGATCGCGGGCGTCCTGGCCATCCTTCTGCCTCGTTCCGCGCGCGCGGAGAGCAGCCTGACTTTCAAGGCCCAGTCCTGGCAGGAAGACAACCAGCGCATCCGGGTGGACTCCCAGTATGCGTTGCTGGAGTCCGACCTGACGACCAGCACCCATTTGAAGCTGATGGGGCTGATTGACGCGATCGCCGGCGCGACCCCGACGGGCGAGAAGCCGGCCTCGCCCAGCGCCCCGACCCCGCTCGCGAGCATGCACGACCGCCGCAAGGCCTGGGACGCCGAACTCTCGCATGAGTTCAAGCGGGTGAGTGTCACGGCGGGTTTCGCCAACAGCCGCGAGAGCGATTACGTTTCCAACGGCTGGTCCCTGAACACCGTCACGAATTTCAACGACAAGAACACCAACCTGCTGCTCGGCTACGGTCGCACGGACGACAAGATCAACGAGGAAAAGCTCGGCTGGACGATCAAACGCCCGAAGACCGGCAATGATTTCCTGGTCGGCTTGACCCAGTTGCTCGACCCGAACACGTCCGTCTCCGCCAATGTTTCCTACGGTCAGTCGCGCGGCTACATGAGCGATCCCTACAAGATCGTTTCCACCACCAGGTGGAATGAAGATCCGGGGTTCTATCACACCGTGGCGGAAAACCGGCCCGAGGAGAAAAACAAGGTGAGCGTTTTCCTCGCGACCAACCACAACATCGAGAAGTACCACGGGGCCATCGATGCCTCCTATCGCTTCTACCACGACACCTTTGGCATCACCAGCCACACCCTGTCCCTGCTGTGGATCCAGCGGTTGGGTGAACATGTGATCCTGCAGCCCTCGTTGCGGTTCTACCGGCAGTCGGCGGCGGATTTTTATTACACCGATCTCGATGCCGCGGGCATCGTGACGGGCTACGCCCCGAATCCGCCTTATGAGACCGGCACCGGCCGGGCTCCGTTCTATTCCTCTGATTACCGGCTCTCCCGCATGCAGACGATCGATGTGGGCCTGAAGCTGATCTGGAACATCAAGCCCTGGGTCGCCGTTGATGTTGCCTATGACCGCTACACCTCGCGCCCGCTTGATGGGGTCACCCGGAAGGATGCGTTCAGCCAGGCGCACACGTTCACGGTCGGGTTGAAGTTCACCCACTAAGCGGACCCAGTCATGGCCCTCATCGTCACCGCACAGCAGCAGCCCCCTTCGGCGCCGTCAACGGCTGGCCGGAGCGAGCCCTTGCGCTGCCTGCGCTGGGCGGCGCTGGGGACCAATTGCGAGGTGCAGTACGTCTGTGCGGATGCGGCCGCGGCCCAGGCTTTCGAGGCGGCCGTGACCGCCTGGGTGGCGGCGTTTGAGGCCAAGTATTCCCGTTTTCGGCCCGACAGTATCGTCAGTCGCATCAATGCCGCCGCGGGCGGCCCGGCCGTGGCCATCGATGCGGAAATGGAACAGTTTCTCGATGTGTGCCATTCGCTGCACTTCATGACCAAGGGTCTGCTCGATGTGACGGCGCTGCCCCTCATGCGGCTGTGGGACTACAAGGCGGCTGTGCCGCGGATCCCGAGCCCGGTGGAGTTGGCGGCCGCGCGGCGGCTGGTTGGCTGGCCGCGGGTGGAGCGCAGCCCGGGCCGCGTGCGCCTGCCCGAAGCGGGCATGGCCATTGATTTTGGCGGCTGGGGCAAGGAATACGCGGTCGACATGGCCGCGGCGATCGCGCGCAAGCACGGCATCACCCAGGCCCTGGTGGATTTCGGCCATGATATCCATGCGGTGGGGTCGGCCCCGGGCAAGCCGGGCTGGCACATCGGGCTGGAGGATCCCGCCCGCCCTGGCACGGCGTGCTGGGGCAGTGTGGCCTTGGCCAATCGCAGCGTGGCTTCATCCGGTGACTACATCCGCGGCTTTACCATCAGCGGTGTCCGCTACGGCCACATCGTGGATCCCCGGACCGGCTTTCCGGTCGCCCACGGCGCCCGGCAGGTCACGGTCCTGGCCCCGACCTGCCTGCAGGCCGGCGCTCTGTCCACCACGGCGTTCATCATGAATCCGGAGGAGGGAATTCGCTTTATTCAGGAATCCATGGGCGCGGAAGGCTGCATCCTCACCGCCAACGCCCGTCATCAAACCAGGGGATTTTTCAATTATGTCGTCAAAAACTAAACTCATCGCGGGTCTGACCCTTGCCCTGACTCTCGCCGTCTCGGCGTGGGCCCAGGTCAAGATTGGCCAACCCTTTCCCGATCTGGCCGGCTTTGCCCTCGAGGGCACCCTGCCGGAACGCACCGGTCAGGTCGTCCTCGTGGACTTTTGGGCCACGTGGTGCGCGCCCTGCAAGGCGTCCTTCCCGGCCTACTCCGAACTGCAGCGCGAACTCGCCGGCCGCGGCTTCGTCCTGCTGGCGGTCAGTGTCGACAAGACCAAGGCCCCCTACGAGGAATTCCTCAAGCGCTTCGCCCCGGCCTTCCCCACCGTGCGGGACGGCGCCCAGAAGCTCGTGGCCCAGGTGCAGGTGCCGGCCATGCCGACCTCCTACCTGATTGATCGCAAGGGCGTGCTGCGCTCGATGCACAGCGGTTTTCACGGCGCCGACACCGTGCGCGCCCTGCGCGAGGAAATCATCCGCTTGCTGGAGGAAAAACCATGAAACGTAACCACGCCCTGCTTCTTTTGCTGGCCGGCCTGGCCGCCCTCTTCAGTGGCTGCACCACCGTGCATCCCTGGGAACGCGCGACCCTCGCCGACTACACCATGCGTCCGGATCGCGATCCGATGCACAACACCATGATGGAGCACATCTACTTTTCCCGCGAGGCCTCCTCGGGCGGTCGCGGGGTGGGTGGCAGCGGCTGCGGCTGCAACTGAGCCCGCCGGCCGTCCCCGGTATACATTAATCCACGCTTGATCCCTGTCCTCCCATGTACCTGACCACTCTCGCCCTTCGTTTTCGCTGGCTCCAGATGCCGACCGGACTGCTGCTGTTGTTGCTGCAACGCACCCCGATGCTGCGTGTGGCGCTGCAATGGCAGGGATTGTTGTCCAATGACGCCCCGGCAATCCTGCGGTCAGCCTTTGCCCTGGGCGCGATGGGCGCGTTCAACTCCATGGCCGGTGCCACGACGTTTACGGTCACCTCTGCGACGGGGGCGGCGACCGGCGCGGCCAAGGCGTCTTTTGCCATCACGGGCACGGTGGGCACACCCATCAACGGCACGCCGGGCGTGACGATGACCGTTTCAGGGGCGCCGGGGACGCCGAAATCCTTCGGCGTGACCGACAATGCAGCGGGCACTAATTATACCAATACGCTACCCCCGGGATTGAGCGTCAATCCCGTGACGGGCACCACGGCGGGCGGAGCTCCCTACTACAACACGGGGGTGAAACTGACCGTCAATGGCACGCCCACGACCGCGGGCACCTTCACTGTGCGTTTCTGGGCCTCGGATTCGCTCGCGATCGCCGGCGGTAATTCCGCCTACGTGGTTGCGACGTTTACCATCGGAGGTGGTGCGCCAGGCGTTGCCCCCACCATCACAACCCAACCTTCGAGCCTGAGTGTGACCGCTGGCGCTTCGGCTAGCTTCAGCGTGGCGGCCAGTGGTACGCCGGCACCGACCTATCAATGGCTCAAGGACGGCGTCAGTCTCGCCGGCGCGACAAGTCCAACTTACACGATTGCCAGCACGGTGGCCGGCAATGCCGGCAACTACACGGTGGTGGCAACCAACAGCGCGGGGACCGTGACCTCTTCCGCCGCAACTTTGACGGTCAGCGCGGCGACGACTGCGCCGGCCATTACCACGCAGCCCTCCAGCGTCACGGTGACGGCGGGCGGCTCGGCTTCTTTCACCGTGGCGGCCAGCGGCAATCCCGCCCCGACCTATCAATGGCAAAAAGGTGGCGCGAACATTGCGGGCGCCACGAGTGCGACCTACTCTATCGCCAGTGTCGTGGCCGGTGACGCCGGTAGCTATACCGCGGTGGCGACCAACAGCGCGGGCACAGCCACGTCTTCCGCCGCGACGCTCACAGTCAGCGCCGCCAGCACCGCGCCGGCGATCACGACGCAGCCTTCCGGTCTGACCGTTACCGCGGGCGGGGCGGCTTCCTTTACGGTGGCGGCCAGCGGCAACCCGACGCCCACCTATCAATGGCAGAAGGGCGGGGTGAACATCGCGGGTGCGACCAGCGCCACATACTCGATTGCCAGCGTGGTCGCCGGCGACGCCGGTAACTATACCGCACTGGCGACGAATAGCGCGGGATCAGCGACTTCTTCGGCTGCGACCCTCACGGTCAGCGCGGCCACGACTGCGCCGACGATCACGACGCAGCCGTCGAGCCAAACGGCGGCCCCTGGGGGGACAGCATCCTTCACGGTGGCGGCCAGTGGCAACCCGACGCCCACCTATCAATGGCAGAAGGGCGGCGTGAATATTGCCGGAGCGACCAGCGCCACCTACTCGATCGCGAGCGTGGTGGCGGGTGACGCCGCCAGTTACACGGCGGTGGCGACCAACTCCGCGGGCTCGGCGACCTCGTCGGCCGCGACGCTCACGGTCAGTGCGGCCACGGCCGCGCCGACGATCACGTTCCAACCCTCCAATCTGACGGTCACGGCCGGCGGCTCGGCCTCCTTCACGGTGGCGGCGAGTGGCAATCCCGCCCCGACCTATCAATGGCAGAAGGGCGGCGTGAACATCGCCGGTGCGACGAGCGCGACTTACTCGATCGCCAGTGTGGTGGCCGGCGACGCCGGTAATTACACCGCGGTGGCGACCAACTCCGCGGGCTCGGCGACCTCAACGGCTGCGACCCTCACGGTCAGCGCATCCACGACTGCGCCGGCGATCACCACGCAGCCGTCCAGTCAAACGGTGGCCCCTGGGGCGACCGCCTCTTTCACGGTGGCAGCCAGCGGCAATCCTGCGCCGACCTATCAATGGCAAAAGGGTGGGGCGAACATCGCGGGTGCGACGAGCGCGACCTACTCGATCGCCAGTGTGGTGGCGGGCGATGCGGGCAACTACACCGCCGTCGCGACGAACAGCGCCGGCACGGCCACGTCCTCCACTGCGACCCTCACGGTCAGTGCGGCCACGACTGCACCGACGATCACGACGCAGCCAACCAGCCAGACGGCGGCACCTGGCGCTTCGGTTTCTTTCACGGTGGCGGCCAGCGGCAACCCGGCGCCCACGTATCAGTGGCAGAAGGGTGGGGCGAACATCGCGGGTGCGACGAGCGCGACCTACACGATTGCGAGTGTGGTGGCGGGTGATGCCGCCAGCTATACCGCGGTGGCAACCAACAGCGCGGGGACGGTCACGTCATCGGCCGCAACGCTTACGGTCAGCGCGGCCACGGCCGCTCCGGCAATCACGACGCAGCCAACCAGCCAGACGGCGGCACCTGGCGCTTCGGTTTCTTTCA
>JBAXWQ010000080.1:0-12889 GCA_037128315.1 Opitutia bacterium
GAGAATGAGAACGAGTGTTCATTGCGGGTTAGCTGTAAGCAGGGAGCTTGGAGCGAAGAGCGGAAAGGTCAACCGGGTGGGCCGGTTTGGGATGAGGTTGCCACAAAAGTCACGAAGAGGCACGAAAAGGAAGCGACCCTAAAAATATGGCGCGGATCCGACTTCGCCAAGGCTACGACGGGACAAGGCGGAGTCCGCGCCCCACTCTTTGTGATTTCTCGCGCCTTTTTGTGGCTAAAACCGGATGGATCGAACCAACCCGTCCGGAGGTCGGGTGCCACCTCAAGGCACGGCCCGCAGGGACGCGGGCCCTGCACCAGGCCCGGACGGCGGAGACAGTCCCTCCCCCAAGCGCGGCCCGGCGACAAGCACCGGCCCTACATGAGCAGCGTGACCTGGAGGCCCGGGCCGTGCACACCCTCGATCAAAATGCCCTCGACATCGGCCGTCTTGGAGGGACCGGTGCACCAGATGATATTCGCATCCTGGGGCAGGGCCGCGACGGCCTGGGGCACATCGATGAAGATATCGCGGCGCGCCAGCACCGCGATATGCACCCAGGGCGCCAGGGCGGCCAGCCGGCGCGAGGTCGTGGCCTCCGTCAGGATGACGGTGCCGGTCTCCGCAATCGCCCCCGCAGCGCGGGTGATGCCGAACTGGTAGTCGTCCACCCGCGCCCGATCAAAGTCGGTTTCAACCTTGATCGTCGCCGGAAAGGCCGGGGCCAGCTGCGGCCAGAGCAGCGGATCACAATAACCGTGCCGCCAGTTGTTTTTCTCGAGCAGTTCAACCAACTCCGCAACCTGCGTCAGCGGCGTGCCATTCACCCCGCGCATCCGCTCGGCCAAAAGCGTCCAGGCATCGACGTCGCCGCGGGCGTGGCGCATGATAACAAGTTCATTCGTCCAGTCCGGCAGCGCCGCGCGCTGCGGCAAGGGGGCCAGGGCGCCGTGCACGCGGGAGAGGATCTGTTCGCGATCGGAGGACATCAGAGGATTGGCCACGAAGAGGCGCAAAAAATATCGATTGAGTCTGCGTCAATCACCCGCGCGCCTATAGGCGCCTTGAGAGTGACATTCGCCACCGGATTATTGTGCTTTTTTGTGGCCATGAAATCTGTTGGAGGGTTGTAGGGACCGTCGCCTTCAACGGCCTTTCTTGGGCAGGTCGGCCGTGCCAGGGCGGTTGGGGGCAACCGCCCCTAGCGGCCGATCGCGCAGCCATTTTCGAAATTCCCCTCCGCGCCATTCGGGGAGCGTGCGCTTGTGCTCCCAGGCGCGGAGCGCCGGGATGGGGAGCAGCTTGGTGGGCAGGTAATTCATCAGTTTGCCCGCGAACAACGCCGCCTTCCACGACGCGGGAGACGAGGCCAGCAGGGCCCAGGCTCCCATCGGCGGGGTGCCGGCCGCGGCCAGCGGGGCGCCCTCGCGTTTGCCTTTCTCGCGCAGGCGGAGCAGCAGGTCGGGAATGGGAATGTTGACCGGACAGACCTCGTGGCACGCGCCGCAGAGGGACGACGCCTTGGGCAGGTCGGCCAGTTCGGGGAATTTTTCGCCGGCCAGCAGCGGTGACAGCACCGCTCCGACCGGCCCGGGATAAACGCTGCGGTAGGCGTGGCCGCTGGCCTGGCGGTAGACCGGGCAGACATTGAGGCACGCCCCGCAGCGGATGCAGCGCAGGATGTCGCGGCAATCGCTCTCGAGCACGGTGGTGCGGCCATTGTCCACGAAGATGACATGCATCTCCTCCGGTCCATCGGGCTGCGTCGGGGACTTCGGGCCGCTGATGAACTCAGTGTAGACCGTCAGTTGCTGGCCGGTCGCGCTGCGGGCCAAAAGATTGAGAAACAGGCCCAGGTCGCGATCGCGCGGCAGGAGTTTTTCGATGCCGACCATCGCAATGTGGCATTTGGTGGCGGCGAGGCAGAAGCGGGAGTTGCCCTCGTTGGTCACCAGCACCAGCCGGCCGCTCTCCGCGCTGACGAAATTCGCCCCGGTCAGGCCGACGTCCGCTTCCAGGTATTTGCGCCGCAAATGGGCGCGGGCCCGGCGCGTGATGGTCTGGGGGTCGTCGTTGTAGGCGCCCAGGCCGTTTTTCTCGAAGGAGGTGGCGATCTCCCGCCGGTTCTTGTGGATGATCGGCTTGACGATGTGCGAGGGCGTATCGTGGTCGATTTGGACGATGAACTCGCCGAGGTCGGTCTCGACACTTTCGATACCGTTCTTCTCCAGGAAATGCCCCAGTTCGGTTTCCTCGGAAACCATGGTCTTGGCTTTCACCATCTTCGTCGCCCCGCGGGCGCGCATGATGGCCAGGACGGCCGCGTTGGCCGCCGCGGCGTTCGCGGCCCAGTGGACCACCACGCCGTTCGCCTGCAGCTTCGCCTCGACCTGCGGCAGGTAGGTGTCGAGGTTCTCCACCACGTGCTGCTTGATCTCGCCGGCGATGGCCCGCAGCCGGTTGGCATCGGGCAAATGGTCAAACAGCACCTGCGTGCGCTTCTCATGGCCCTTTTTCGAGCCATCGTAGACGGCGGCCTTCGTGTCCGGGCGAAGGTCTTTGGCAAATTGGTCGATGGGCTGGGTGGCCATGGGTAGGTCGGGCTTTACGCCCGACATGTCGGGCGTAAAGCCCGACCTACAGTTGCGTTGTTCAAATCAGTCCTCCGTTTTTCAGGGCGTCGCGCAGGACCTGGGCGACGTGCCGGGTCTTGATCGGCTTTCCTTCCTTTTCTGCCAGACCATTGAGGTGCATCATGCAGCTCATGTCCGGCGACACGAGCAGGTCGGGCCGGGCGGCGCGGATATGCTCCAGCTTCAGCTCGCCCATGCTGGCGGAGACGTTGGGAAAACTGACCGAGAAAGTTCCGCCAAAGCCGCAGCACTGCTCCACCTCCCCGACCGGCACGACCTTGACGCCCGGAATGGAGCTGAGGAGCGTGAGGGCAGAGTCGCAGGTCTTGGTGCCGCGCGTGTGGCAGGCGCGGTGCAGGGCGATCGTAGCGTCGCACCGCCCCGGCCAGGTCTTCACGCCCAGACCGTTGACAATAAAGTCCGCCAATTCCCAAGTGCGGTTGGCGAGCTGCTGCACCGCGGGCAGATCCGCCTCCTTCTCAAATGCAAGCGGGGCGCCGTGAAACATCATCGCGGCACAGGATCCCGAAGGGACAACGACCGGCAAATCGCCGGCAAAAGTCTGCACGGTGTGGCGGACAACCTTGCGCGAGGCGGGCCAGTCGCCGCCATTGAAGGCCGGCTGGCCGCAGCAGGTCTGCCCCTCCGGGAACTCCACCTGGCAGCCGAGGTATTCAAGGACCTCGACAGTGGCACGGGCGACGTCGGCATAGAACGCATCGCAGATGCACGTGGCCATGAGCTGCACGCGTTTGTCGGCACCGGGGCGCTGGCGGTGGTCGAGGTTCATGAGGGGGGCGGCACCTGAGGTAGGGCGGTCTCTCCGAGACCGCCGCGGCTCGCTCGGAGAGCGAGCCCTACCTGCCCGGTCGGACGATATATGGCAGGAATAATCATGAGCGCTTGGACGTGACGCTCTTTTCGTAGCGGGCGACTTCGGGCAACCACCGTGCGGCCGGCGGCACCCCGTCGCGCTCGCAGAGTTCGTCCCACACGGCGCCCCACGGCAGGGCCTTCGCCTGCTCCATGAGCGCGAGGCGCTCGTGGCCGCGGCCGGCGGCCTCGGCGGCCTGGAGCATCGCCGAAGGATCGAGCAGGCCGCAGAGGATGGCCTGGCGCGTGGCCCGGGCGCCGATCACGTAAGCGGCGATGCGGTTGATCGAGGCGTCGAAGAAATCGAGCGCGACGTACACGCGTTCCCAGGCATCGCCCCGGGCGATCTCGAGGAAGAGATTGCGCACGGCGTCGTCGAAAATGACCACGTGGTCGCTGTCCCAGCGAATCGGGCGGCTGGTGTGCAGCAGCAGCTTGGGGTGAAACTGGAGATGGGCCGACACCTTGTCGGCGACCGACTCGGTCGGGTGGAAATGCCCCAGGTCGAGGCAAAGCACGAGGTCGCGGCTCAGCGCGTAGTTGGAATAGAATTCCTGCGAGCCGACGACGTATTCCTCACTGCCGATGCCGAACAGCTTGCCCTCCACGGCATCGACACAGAGTTTCCGATTCACGGTCTGGTCGGCGAAAATGGCATCATAGGACTCGGCCAGCCGTTCGCGCGGCGCCCAGCGGTCGGCCGGCGCGTCCTTGGCGCCGTCCGGCACCCAGTGGTTGTTCACGCAGGGCGAGCCGAGCGTCTGGGCAAAGCTCTGGGCAATGTGCCGGCAGGCCTTGGCGTGGTTGATCCAGAAACGGCGGACGCCCTTGTCCGCGTGGGACAGGGTAAAACCCGAGTTGGCCTGCTCATGCGCAAAGTACGTCGGGTTGAAATCGAGGCCGATGCGGCGGGACTTCGCCCAGCCCAGCCAGCGGGCGAAATGCTCGGGGCGCAGGTCGTCGCGCTCGACGGACTTCGCGCCGGTCTCGGCATAAAAGGCATGGAGGTTGAGCCGTTGCCTGCCGGGCAGCAGCTTCAGCGCGAGGTCGAGGTCGGCGCGCATCTCATCGCCGTTGCGGGCCCGGCCGGGATAGCCCCCGGTGGCCAGCGTGCCACTGCCGGTGAGACCGGCCTTGGGCGTCTCGAGGCCGCGGACATCATCGGCCTGCCAGCAGTGCAGTGAAATAGGAATGCGGAGCGCGGCGCGAATGGCGGCTTCAGTGTCGACGCCCTGGGCGGCGTAGGCCTGGCGGGCCAGGCGGTAGGAGGCGGAAGTGGACTTGGAGGACATGAGGAAATGTTTTTGAACCACGGATTACACTGATGGGCACGGATCAGACCAAGACAGGTTTAGCCACGAAGAGGCACAAAAACCATTCGTCCGGCTGGCGAAAGATTCCCGCGCACCTATGGGCGCATTGAACACTTCAATCGCAATCGGGTTCTTGTGACTTTTTGTGGCCATCGATTCTTAGGGTTGGGTCATCTATGATAATCCGTGGTCAAACTTTGGGTTGGTAGATGGTCGCCTTGATTTGTTTCCCGAACTGTTTGCGAAAGGCGGCGAGGTTGCGCACGGCCCGCAGGCCGACGAGCTGGCTGGCAATGTTGCCGACCGCGGTGCCCTCGAGGGAATAGGCGTACACGGGGAGCCCGCTGGCATTCGCCGTCGCCTGGCAGAGCAGGCGATTTTTGGAGCCGCCACCGACGATGAGTATGCGCGTGAATCGGCGGCCAGCCAGCCGCTCGAAGCCACGGACGGCGTCGGCATGACCCTGCCCCAGCGAATCGCAAATGAGGCGGACGTAGCCGGGAAGGTTCCGCGGGAGCGACAACTTGCGCTTCTTCAGCTGGGCGTCGATGGCGGCCCGCATCGAGGTGGGATTGGCAAAAGCCGGATCAGTCACATCCAGCAATGCTGTAGGAGGGGCTTTACGCCCCGATCCCGACCGCGTGGCTGCATGCCCATCGGGGCGTAAAGCCCCTCCTACAGAGGATAGCTTTCCGGCGGCCGTGAGGAGCCTGGCCCACTGCGTGTCGGACTTCGGGCGGGCGGCGAATTCCTTGAGCGTCTGCTCAAGCAGCCACAGGCCGATGACGTTGGTCAGCGGCCGGTAGCGGCCGTCGCCGATGCGCTCGTTGGAGATGCGCGCGGTCAGCGCCGCGGGACCGAGCACCGGAGTGTCGCTCTCGAAGCCAACCAGCGACCAGGTGCCGGAGCTGATATAGAGATCGCCGCCGGCCGGGTCCGCCGGCATGGCGTCGTAGGCGCAGGCGGTGTCGTGGCCGGGCACGGCGACGACCTTCACGCCTTTTAGCTCGGGCAGGCTGCGCACCGGGCCCAGGACCGTGTTGGCCAAAATGGGCTTCGTGAACCACGTCGACGGGATGTGAAAATGATCGAGGGTGGCCCGCGACCAGTCCCGGCCATGGACGTCGAGCAGCTGGGTGGTGCTCGCAAAGGAGATCTCGTTCTCCATGCGACCCGACAGGAGATAGTTGAAATAATCCGGCAGGAACAGGCAGCGGGTCGCCAGGTCGGCCACCGCCGGGCAACGGGCGACGGTCTCCTCGAGCTGCAGGCTGGAATTATAGAAGACATTCGAGATGCCCGTCGCGGCATAGATGCGCTCCAGGGCCGCGCGCGTATTCGCCAGCCGCTGCAAGCCCGGCTGGGTGCGGGCATCGCGGTAGGCATGCGTCGGGAAGACCATGCGGCCGGCGTCGTTGACCAGCACATAGTCCACCCCCCACGTGTCCACGCCAACGGAGGCCAGCCGGGGAAAGCGCTGCTTCGCCGCGCGCAGGCCGGTGGTGATCTGGTGCCACAGGCCAGGGACGTCCCAATAGTCATGGCCGCTGACCGAGCGAAACTGGTTGGCGAAGCGATGGACCTCGGTGAGGTCCAGCCGTTTGCCCGTCCACGTGCCGACGATGACCCGACCGCTGGTGGCGCCGAGGTCAACGGCGGCGCAGTGGATGGTTTTAGACGAAGCCATTTTTATTTTTAACCACGGATTTCTCAAATAGGCACGGATTCAGACCAAGGCATTGAATAACCACTGAACACACAGAATTCACAGAAGGGACCAATTCCTTTCTGTGTGTTCCGGGTATTCTGTGGTGCCTCATCATCCGTGATAATCCGTGGGATCCGTGGTCAAACCTCAGGGATTCGTGAATTAGTGCTGAAATATGGTGAGCCTTAGCGGAGAAACGCCTCGTGCAGGCCGCCATCGACGGTGAGGATTTGCCCGGTGGTTTTGCTGAGGCGTTGGGTCACGAGGATAAAGTAGGCCTCGGCCTGGTCCGCAGGCGTGATCGGGGCTTTCGTGAGTGTGCGGTCGGCGTAGAATTGGGCAAGTTTTGTCACCAGCGACTCGGTCGCCTCGTCGTCCCGGTAGGGAATGTTGTATTTGGCCAGCGAGCCGATGACCCGGTCGCGCGGGAACATCGCGCTCCCCTGCACCACCGTCGCCGGGGCGACCCCGTTGACCCGCACCAGCGGCGCCAGCTCAATGGCCATTTCCCGCACCAGGTGATTCGCCGCGGCCTTTGAGGTGTCGTAGGCCAGCGAGCCCTTTTTCGCCACGGCCGCATTGGCCGAGGTCGTGAGGACAAGATTGCCGCGCAGTCCCTGTTCCTTCCAGGTCTTGGCCGCCTCGTCGCCGACGATGTAGCTGCCGGTCACATTGACGCCAAAGGTGAAGGCCCACTTGTCGTCGGGAATATGGCCCGTGGTGTCGCTCGGCCAGAAAACGCCGGCGGTCACGCAGATGGAGTCGAAGCCGCCGTAGGCCAGCGCGACGTCGTCGAGCATCGCGCGCACGCTGGCCCGATCGGTGATGTTGCACGCCAGGCCGAGGGCCGGACCGCAGGCCGACAGGCCCGTGCCGGCCACGCCGATGCCGAGGCCCTGTTTGTCGGTGATCTCCTTGGCGGTCGCCTGCGCGGTTTCCGCCTTCATGTCCACACAGACCAGGTGAGCCCCGTCCTTGACGAGGCGGTGGGCGGTCTCCTTCCCGATACCGGAACCGGCGCCGATGACGATGATGACCTGGCGGGCGAGTTCCTTCTCGGCCGGCATCCGCTTCAGCTTCGCCTCCTCCAGCAGCCAATATTCGATGTCAAAGGCCTCCTGCTGCGGCAGGGCGATGTACCGGTCGATGGCCTCGGCGCCGCGCATGACCTCGACGGCGCAATTGTAGAATTCGGCGGTGACGCGCGACTCGGACTTGTCCTTGCCCCAGGCAATCATGCCGACCCCCGGGATCAGCACCACCGTGGGATTCGGATCGCGCATCGCGGGCGAGTTGGCGTGTTTGCACTTGGCATAGTAGGCGGCGTAGTCCTGCCGGTAGGCGACGAGGCCGGCGGCGAGCTTTTGCCTGAGCGCGGCGGCATCCTCCGCCTGCGGATTCCAATCCACGTAGAGCGGCTTGATCTTGGTGCGCAGGAAATGATCGGGGCAGCTCGTCCCGAGTTCGGCCAGGCGCGGGGCATCCTTCGAATTGACGAAGCGCAGGATTTTGGCGTCGTCCTGAATCGTGCCGATGAAGCGTTTTTGCTGGGAGACCTGGCCGCGCAGCCAGGGCAGAATGGCGGCGAAAATCCCGCGCCGCTTGGTTTCTTCGAGCGTCGCGTACTTGGCGCCGCCGAAGGCCATGGCCTCGCCGCCCTTCGCGGCATACTTGGCCTCGATGTAAGCCGCCGCCCGTTCAATGCAATCCAGGGTGTAGGTGTAACAGGCCTTTTCGTCCCGGTCCCACGAGATGAAGCCGTGCTGCCCCATCATGATGGATTTCACCTGCGGGTTTTTCCGCACGATCTCCTGCATGGCGAGGCCGAGTTCAAAGCCGGGCCGCATCCAGGGCACGTAGGCCATCTCGCCGCCGAAGATTTCCTGCGTGAGCTTTTCGCACTGGGCCGATGCGGCGATCGCAATGATCGCGTTCGGATGCATGTGGTCGACATGTTGCGCCGGGATAAAGGAGTGCAGCGGCGTGTCGATGGAGGACGGCCGCGGATTGAGATTGAAGGTGGTGTGGCTGTACATCCCCACCATGTCGTCCTCCGCCGGCGCCTTGAGGCCCTTGTCCGTCCGGGCCGCGTAAAGCGACTGGAGGTCGAGCAATTTCTGCTGATAGAGGGAGGAGAAATTTTCGCGCGTGCTGGTCCGGAGGTCACCCCCGGAGCCCTTGACCCAGAGCACCTCGGTCGGCTGGCCGGTCAGGGGATCCCGCTCGGTGAGCTTCGCCGAGGTGTTGCCGCCGCCGGTGTTGGTGATGCGCTGGTCGCGCCCCAGCAGGTTGGAGCGGTAGATCAGGCGACCGACCGGATCGAGCGACGCGGCGTGCGCATCGTCCCAGAGATAGTTCACGAATTTATAGTTAGGCATGGTGGTAAAGTAGGCGGCTCAGCGGAGGCCGAGCATTTTTTCGCGGTAAAGTTCATCGGGCCGGCCCGTGATGCGGGCGGCCACCGCGGGGGAGAGAAACCGGGGCGAGCCCAGCGCAACCGCCCCGGTGTAGATCTCGGCGGCCTTCACCGCCATCAAGGTCGTCGCCAGCACCGCTTCCGGGGTGCCGCCGAGCGCAATCAGGCCGTGGTTCTCGAGCAAAATGGCGCGCGGCGGCCGGGCGAGGCGTTTGACGTAGGCCAAGACGGCCCGGCGGATTGCCTGCGCGAGTTTCAGGCCGGGATCAACATAGGGCACGAGCACGAACTCCGCGCCACAACACACGATCTCGTCGGGGCACAGCCGGCGGGTGGCAAAGGTCCGCGCGTGGCGGGTGCAGAGAATCCGGTTCACCGCCACGGGATGCGTGTGCCCGACGTAGTTGACGCCGGGCAGGGTGAGCAGCCACGCGTGAAACATCGCCTCGACCGATGGCTTTTTGGCCGACGCATCAACCCGCGAGGCCAGGAGGTGATCATCGACGGCGGCATCGGCCAGCCGGCGGGCGTCAAGGAGCGAGACCAATGCCGCGATGCGGCAGACCGTGACCCCGGACGGCGCGAGGGTCGCGAGGTTGGAACCGCTGGCCTTGACCACCAAGGTGTCGGCCGACAGCCGGGCGGAGGTATTGCCCTCACCTAAGATGGCCAGTTGGCGATCCTCGCGGCCGAGTTGGTGCGAGAGGTCGAGCAGGCGGCCGGTGATTTCAGTCTGGGTCGGGTTGGGTTGCACGGGTGGGAATCAGGCGTGGAGCAGTTTCGCGGGCGGCAGGTTGATTCCGGCGGCGGTCAGGCGTCGGGCCGGGGCATCGGTGATCAGCGCGGACAACTGGCGCCACGTCGCCACCCGATGGGGCGTGGTGCGGCCCAGTTTGGAGGCATCCAGGCAAAAATAGATCCGCTTCGCGTGGCCGAGGAGTGCCTGCTGGAAAAGGGCGATGTGTTCGTGGGAATTGCTGATCCCGGTCCCATCCATCCCCTCCCCGGCCAGAAACGCCGCGTCCAGGGACCAGCCGGCCAGCGCCCGGATGGCCCGTTCCCCCATGAGGGCGGCCTGCCGGTTGAGAAACATGCCACCGAGCACATGCAATTCCACCCCGGGGGCGCCGCCCAGCACCGTGGCGGCGGCCAGACTGTTTGTCACCACCACCAGCCGCACCAGATCGCGCCGATGCGTCAGGGCCCGCGCCACCGTCTCGATGGTAGTACCCGCATCAAGAAAGATAACCCCCGAGGCCGGAATCTGCGCCACCGCTTTTTCCGCGATCCGGGCCTTGGCGGGCCGGGCCCGCCCGGCGCGCTCCTCCACCGAGGCAAACGAGCTGTTGTAGTCGGCCAGCGCCCCACCGTAGGTGCGGGTAATATGGCCGTCGGCCTCGACCGCGACGAGGTCGCGCCGGGCAGTGGCCTCGGACACCGCCAGCCGGCGGCAGATCTCGGCCACGGGGAGGAAACCGTCGCGCCGGATGAGGCGGCGAAGTTCCTCCCGGCGACGATCCACGAGGTGCTGGGGCACACGCATAACCGCAGCGAAGAAATTTATATGATTGCAGTCAATCATATCTTTTCCAACGGTGGGCCCGCCCATGATCCGCAAAGCCTTCCGGATGTCCGTCCACCCTGGCCGCGAACAGGAATACGCCGCCCGCCACCAGCCGATCTGGGCGGAACTGGCCGCCGTGCTGCGGGCCCACGGCAGCCACAACTACTCCATTTTCCTTGATCCACGGACGCACGAGCTCTTCGCGTACGTCGAAATTGAGGATGAGGCCCGCTGGGCGGCGGTGGCGCGCACCGAGGTCTGCCAGCGCTGGTGGAAATTCATGGGGGACCTCATGCCGAGCAATCCGGACGGCAGTCCGGTGGCGAGGGATTTGCGCGAACTGTTTCATCTGGACTGATTCCGCCGATATCGCCGACAGTCACACGGTCAATTACACCCCATGGTTGCCGTTCCCCTTTCCCCTGCCCCGTTGCTGACGTTACGGCGCGCCGCCAAGAGTTTTGGCGGCGTGCGGGCGTTGCGGGGCGTGGACTTCGATCTCCGGGCAGGCGAAGTGCATGCCCTGCTCGGGGAAAATGGCGCGGGCAAGAGCACCCTGATCAAAATCATCACCGGCGCCCACCAGCCCGATGGCGGGGAGATCACCGTGGCCGGCCGGTCCCTGGATGGGCTGACCCCGGGCCTGGCCCAGCAACTGGGCATCGCCTGCATCTACCAGCAACCCGCGCTTTTCCCCGACCTCACGGTGGCCGAGAATATCGGGCTGCGCCTGGAGCCCGCCGGGGCCGGCCGCCGGATTGACTGGCGGGGACGCCGCCAAAGGGCGGCGGATTTGCTCAACCGCATCGGCGCCGCGATCACGGCCGAGACCGAGGTGGGCTCACTGTCGATGCCCGAGCAGCAGTTGGTGGAAATCGCCTGCGCCGTCGGCGCGGGGGCGCGCATCGTCATCATGGACGAACCCACCGCCTCCCTCACCAATCGCGAGCAGGAGCGTCTCTTCACGATCGTGCGGGAGTTGCGCACCAGCGGCGTGGGGGTCATCTACATCTCCCATCGGCTCGAGGAAATTTTCACCCTGGCCGACCGGGTGACCGTGCTGCGCGACGGGGAGAGTGTGGGCACCCAGGCGGTGGCCGACATCACCGAAGCCGGGCTGATCAAGCTCATGGTCGGCCGGGAGGTGGCCCAGCTCTATCCGCCCGCCGAATCCGAGCCAACGGAGACGGTGCTCCGGCTGCACAAAGTGGGTTACCCCGCCGCTGGGGTGCGGAACGTGAGCTTTGAGGTCCGGGCCGGCGAGATCTTCGGCCTGGCCGGGCTGGTTGGCGCCGGCCGCACCGAACTGGCTCGTGTGCTCTTTGGCCTCACCCCGGCCACCGAGGGGGAAATCCATCTGCAGGACCGCCGGATCAGCCCGCAATCACCACCGGAAGCCGTGGCCCTCGGCATCGCCTACGTCCCGGAGGACCGCCGCCGTCATGGCGTGGTCCTGGATATGGCGATTGCCGAGAACATGACGATGGCGATCCACCGCCAGCTTTTCCCGGGCACCTGGCTGCGCTTTGGTGCAGAGCAGATGGTGGCCCTTGATTTCATCCGTGACCTCGCCATCCGCTGCACCGGGACCAACGCACCGGGCGGCAGCCTTTCCGGCGGTAACCAGCAAAAGGTTTCACTGGCCCGCTGGCTGGCCACCAGGCCAAAATTACTGATCCTCGACGAGCCCACGCAGGGCGTGGACGTCGGGGCCAAGAGCGAGATCCACCGGATCATCCGCCGGCTGGCGAAGGAGGGTCTGGCCGTCATCATGATTTCCAGCGACCTGCCGGAAGTGCTCGGCATGAGCGACCGCATCGGCGTCATGCGCGGCGGCACCTTGACGGCGATTTTGCCCGGACACTCCGACCCGCACACCGTGATGGCGGCGGCTCTCGGTCAGGCGCTTGACCCCGGCACGGCATGAACCGTTATTTCCGCGAGCTCTCCGTCACGGCGGCACTGGGCCTGGTCCTCCTGACCATGGCGATCCTGGCCCCCGGTTTCTATCAGCCACAGCCGCTGCTGTCGCTGGTCACCCGGGAAGCCCCCACGCTTGTGGTCCTGTGCGGCATGGCCCTGATCATCATCAGCCGGCAGATTGACATCTCCGTCGGCTCCCAATTCTCCGTGTGCAGCATCGGCGCCGGGCTGCTCGCCGCGCGCGGTTGGCCCCTCGCCTTGGTGGTGCCGGCCGCAGCCGCGATGGGGGCCCTGCTCGGAGGCATCAACGGGATCCTGGTGGCCGGTCTGCGCCTGCCCTCCATCGTCGTGACCCTGGCCACCATGGTCATTCTCCGCCAGGGCCTGAATCAGGTGCAGCAGGGAGCGTTTGTGAATCTGCCGTACGAAGTCCAATGGTTTGGACTCAGTCAGGCCGCC
>JBAXWQ010000081.1:0-12818 GCA_037128315.1 Opitutia bacterium
TGTCGCTACGTAATGCGCAGGCAAGCCACGTAGCCACAGGCCTCCGTGCCTGTGGTGCTTGGGCTGCATAGCCGAACTCGACAGGCAGGGACGCTTGTCGCTACGTATAGCGCAGGCAAGCCATGTAGCCACAGGCCTCCGTGCCTGTGGTGCTTGGGCTGCATGCCGAACCCGACAGGCAGGGACGCCTGTCGCTACGTAATGCGCAGGCAAGCCACGTAGCCACAGGCCTCCGTGCCTGTGGGTTTGGGGCTGCATAGCCGAACCCGACAGGCAGGGACGCCTGTCGCTACGTATAGCGCAGGCAAGCCATGTAGCCACAGGCCGCCGTGCCTGTGGGTTTGGGGCTGCATAGCCGATCCCGACAGGCAGGGACGCCTGTCGCTACAAAACATCTGCTACTCCGCCTTCTTCCGCCGCGCCCGCACTTGCGTGAAAATCAGCGAGACCACCAGCAGCACGGTGCCGAGGACGAGGAAGGATATGATCCGGTAGGTCGGCGAAAGCTGCGTGATGCCAACCACGATCACGTAGAGCACCGTCAGGAGCAGGGTCAGGTGGCCCATCCAGCGGTATTTGGGATTCCGCACCATCAGGTTCATCACGTAATAGGTGACGGCGATGCCGACCCAGGACACGCTGACATAGGCCTTGGGCACGAGGTGGTAGAGGGCGTAGGGGAAGACCACGAAGGCGCTCGCGAGATACGCATTCCGCATCAGCTCGGTCTTGAGCTCGAGGCGCTCCCGTTGCCAATTGAGGATCCGGGCGGTCAGGAGTGCGACGATGCCGAAGCCCACGCTGATGCCCGTCTCGCCCTTGGCGATGACCATGTAGGACAGCACAATCATCACGTAGATGAAGAAGTTCGCGACCACGATCAGCCGCGAGCGGAACCAGAGTGCGGTGGCGACCACCACGAGACTCTGCCAGGAGAGCCAGATAAAGACCTCGGGGGAGGGGAAGGCTTTCACAATGGCCGCACTGAGCGCCATGTAGCCGGTCATGGCGTAGAAGAAGGTCGCGATCCGGCTGGCTTCGCTCCGCCAGAAGGCCACCGCCAGGCCCAGATAGACCAGTGCGGCGATCGCATGGGCCGCCGCAAACTCGGCGGGGGCATTGCCCAGGGTTTGCAGCAGGAACAGGGCGTAACTCGCCCCGCAATTGCCGAGCACCACCAAAATGGTGACCGGGTCCTCGACCGACCGGTCGCGCCGGCGCAGCGAGCCCGCGGCGAGAATGACGGCGTAGCCAAGCAGAAAATAGACGCCGAGGGCCGGCTCCGTTTGGATTTTGAAGGCCCGGCCGGACCAGGGGCGGTTGATGGCCCAGAGCAGATGGGTGAGGTAGGTGGCGGGAATGGCGCTGAGCAACAGTCCCGGCCAGTTCTGGCGCACCGCGGCTGCAACGGCGATCGCCGCCAGCCCGGCGACCGTGACAAAGACGCCCAGGGGCAGGCCGACGACCGTGGCACTGATCAGGCCCGTCAGGATCGCGAGTCCCAGCAGCCAGGGGGATTTTTGCCGCAGGGCCGCCACCAGGTTCACCCCCACCACCAGCGCCAGCACCCCGCGCCCGCTGAGGGAATCAATGTCCAGCACATGGGTCGCCCCAAAGAAAAACAGCCGCAGGGTGGAGAAAAAGAGCAGCGCCATGCCGGCGCCGCGCAAATGGCCCGCCACGGCCTCGTACGATTTCCGCCACACCCGCGACAGCAGCAGGAGGCCCGCGGCCAATATCATGCCGGCCATCGCCGGCGCAGCGGGCGGGAGGGAGGCGAGGGGCAGCGACAGCGCAAAGCCGACGCCACTGGTGAGGACCAGGACGCCGACCCCCGCAAACCACTTCTGGCCGACGACGAATTCTAGCTCCTCGTCGGTCTGTTCCGTGATCACCGGGGCCAGCATGTCCGGTCCGGCCGGCGCGGCCGTTGGGCTTGGTGGAGTCGGCGCGGGCGAGATGGCGGGGGATGGCTGAGTTGCCTCCAGTGGCGGCAGCTGGAGGTGTTGCTCGATGCGGGCCAGCCGCTGCTCGAGACGGCGGAGGGACTCGGGCAGAGCCGGGTCAGCCGGATTGATGGGGAGTTCGCTCAAGTTATCGGGGCGGATGCGTTGAGGGGGTGGGGTAAATGGGTAAGAGCGCAGCCGGGCGCGGGAGCTTCAGGCTAATTGGCCGATTTTCCCGCGGCCCAACACACCCCGGCGCGGCGCGCCACCCCTCTCGAGAGGGAAGTTAAGATTAGCTCAACGAAATCCCCTCTTGAGAGGGGTGCCCGAGAGGGCGGGGTGTGTTGCCTGGCCATACGCGGGAAAAATATTCGCAGGGTTACGCGCCGCAACCGCAGCCACCCCCGCCGCACCCGCCGGCCTGATGGGCGTGGCCGGAGCCAGGATCAATGCCGGCGCCAAGTTCGTCGGCCAGGCGGCAGAGCGTCTGGTAATAATCTTCCTGGGGCAGCCCGAGCGCGCCGGAGGCAAAGGTCTCGGCGTCCTCGGCGGAGGCAAACTCGCCGTAGTTGACCGTGACGAGCTGGTAGAGGGCGAGGTAGGGCACCATGGCCAGCTGCGTCATGTAGACGGGGTGCACATAGAGAATGAAACCTTCCTCCGGCATGCCGCCCTTCGGTTCCGGAAAAGCGAACTCGCCGGGATTGAGCCGGGCGCTGTCAAACACCAGCTCGCAGGGGTAGCGGACGCAGCTGCGATCCTGCAAAATGGCCTGCAATTCGGTCCAGCCGATTGTCGGGCCGTATTTCTTGAAAATCTCGTCGCCCTTGGCGGAGACGTGGGCGTTGAGCGACAGTTTCGCGTCGCTGGCGGTGAGTTGGGTGGCCATGGGGCGTGGGGCCAGGCGGGGGATTAGTGCTGGACGGGGTGAGGGATGGAAATATCTGCGTCGGGTTCGTCGCCCTGGATTTCCGGCTGGCCCTCATTGGCCTTGGATAGCCGGCCCTGCAGGATCGGCACGGACATGCGCAGGAATATGGTGTAGCTGAGCAGCCCAAACGCCCAGATGCCGAGGCACACGAGGGTTTCGTTCAGGGAGGGCACGTAATCGACGATGGCGCCGAGGGGAGTGGGGATGAAGCCCGGGATGACCAGGCCCATGCCTTTCTCAATCCAGATACCCACGATGCTCAGCACGCAGGCGACATCGAGCCAGCGCAGGCTGCGGCTGACCGGCAGCACCAGAATGACCATGGCGATCAGGTTGAAGGTGATGGCGGTCCAGATCCAGGGCACGAGGGCATAGTGGCCATGCAGACCGACGAAGAGATACTTGGCCGAGGCGCCGTGCGTGGTGCCGGAGTAGAATTCCTTGAACACCTCGCACACGAGCAGGAAGACATTGATGATCATCGAAACCTGCACGATGCCCCGCAGCGTGAGCAGGGCCTTGTCGGTGATCCGGTACTGGGTGACGCTGCGGATGATCTGCAGCGCCAGGATGATGATGGCCGGGCCGGCGGTAAAGGCGGAGGCGAGGAAGCGCGGCCCGACAATGGAGGCGTTCCAGAAGGGCCGGCCGCCCAGGCCGACATAGAGGAAGGCCGTGACGGTATGGATGGAGACCGCCCAGATGATGGCGCCGAACACGAAGGGAATGTAGAACCACTTGGAGGGTTTGCGGTTTTGGTAGCGGCAATAGAGCAGGTAGCCGCAGATGTGCACGTTCAGCAGCAGGTAGCCGTTCAGCACAATCACGTCCCAACTGAGCATGGACTTGGGGAAATTCATCTGGCCGATGCCGGGGATCAGGTGCCAGAAGCGGTCGGGCCGGCCCAGGTCCACGGTGACGAAAGCCAGACACATGAGGATGGCCGCGACCGCGAGCAGCTCGCCGAAGATGACCAGATCATGCAGCTCCTCGTTGTCGTAGATGTAGACGGGAATAACCATCATGACCGCCGCAGCGGCCACGCCGACGAGGAAGGTGAAGTTGGCGATGTAGACGCCCCAGGAAACCTCGTCGCTCATGCCGGTGACCACGAGGCCATGGACGAGTTGCTTGCAGTAGGCGTTGAGGCCGAGCAGGACGATGACGGTCAGGCCGCCCATCCAGGCATAATAGCGCCAGTCGCCGACGAAGGCGATGCGGGTGCAGCGCCGGAGAAACACCAGGTAGTTGCGGGCGGCGGTGATCATGGGCAAAGGGGGCCAGGCGCGTGCGCGCCAGTGCGTAGCGACAGGCGTCCCTGCCTGTCGGGGTTGAACATGCGATCGCAAACCCCACAGGCACGGAGGCCTGTGGCTACGGCGTTGGTGCGGCGGGGGCTCATTTGTCGAAGTAGTAGCAGAAGCGTGGAATGGTGCCCATTTTCTCCTTCAGCTGGATGAAGATGCGCTTCGTCCGCAGGATGTAGGAAATCTCACTCTCGGGATCCAAAATATTGCCGAACTTGCGCGCGCCGACCGGGCAGACCTCGAGACAGGCGGGGTATTTGCCCACCCGGGTGCGCTGGATGCAGAAGTGGCATTTCTCCATCACCCCCTGCTTGCGGGGCCGGTTGCCGAGGTAGGACATCTCGGGGTTGATCCGGTCCGCCGGGATCTCGGGCTTGGTGAAATTGAACCGCCGCGCCCAGTAGGGGCACGCCGCCTCGCAATACCGGCAGCCGATGCACCAGTCGTAGTCGATGACGGTGATGCCGTCCTTTTCCTGCCAGGTGGCGTTGACGGGACACACCTTGACGCAGGGCGGGTTCTTGCACTGCTGGCACTGCACCGGCATGTAGAAAAACCCCTTGTCCGGAACTTCCTTGTCGTCGTAGAGGTGGTTGCCCTTCTCGACGTCCATGGAGCCGTGCGGCATCTTGAGCACGCGGATGTATTGGATCTCGGGACTGCGCGACTGGTTGTTTTCGGCGACGCAGGCGTGCACGCATTTGCGGCAGCCGATGCACCGCGTCAGATTGAGGGCGTAGACGAACTCGACGCCGTCCATCGGCTTCAGGTCCCGCACATGCGGGCGAATGCCGTACTGGTGCTCGACCTCGTTGGAGATGCGCTCCAGCACCTTCTTCATCTCCTCCGGCGTCAGCTCCTTGTAGTATTTCTGCAAAAACTGCTCCGGGGTGGTGTAATCCTTGAGTTCCCGCAGCGGGGCGAGGCTGGCGGCCAGGGCGGAAAGTCCGGCAAAGGCGGCGGTCGAGCGGAGGAAGCTCCGCCGGTCGAGGGCGCTGCCGTTGGGGGCGGCGGGAGGGGGTGTGGCGGGGAGAGGCATGTCAGGGCGTGGTTTCTGAATGCGAGTCGGGATGGGCGGGGGTGCGGAGAGCGTGGGGCCCGGGCGCGGGCACGCGGGTGGGAATGCGCGGGGCGTGCGGATTGTGGCAGTTGGCGCAGTAGAGGCGGCGCATGTCACCCTTGCTGCGATCCCAATATCCGCTGGTGCGGCCATGGGCTCCGGCTTCCCAGTCGCGGATGGTCGGGCCGTGGCAGCTGCCGCAGAGCTGCGAACTCTCCGAGAACTTCACCTCGTGGCCATCGCGGATCTGCAGGGTCTCGAGATTCGACTCGTTGTGGCAGTTGTAGCACAGGTTGTTCCGGTTGTGCGTACCGTGGCCCATGACGATGTTCTTATGCTCCTCGGGCACGACGAGGATGTTGTTGGCATCGAAGCGCAGGACCGGCGGCTTCTTCTTGTCATGGCAGCCGTAGCAGTCGAAGTCGGACAAGTCCTCTTTCGCCCGCACGAGATCATTGTAATTCTGGCGCCACGGCGTCGTTTCCAGGAACGATTTGTCGACGAGGGCGATCTGCTGCCGGGCCGGCGGGTGGCCCCAGAGATCGCCTAGGAACAGCGCGCCAAGGCCGAAAAACAACAGCGTGGTCGCGCCGAGGACATAGCCGGTGCGGCGGGCGCTGCTCGCCGTGGACGGGAGGGGATGATCATCCATGGCGAGCGCGGGGCGGAGGTTGGCGACTTACTTCTTGAGGGCGCGGACGAGGGGGATCAGGGCTTTCATTTCGTCATCCGTGATGCCTTCGATGGCCTTCATGGAGGTTTTCCCGTTCTTGTCAGTGATGCCCTTCTTCATGGCGTCGAAGGCCTGGGCGTCCGTGAAATTGGCCTGCACCTTGGCGTCAGTCAGGTCAGCGATGCTCAATTTCTTGCCCATCTTGGTCTGGCCCTTGCCATCCGCACCGTGGCATTTGGCGCAATGTTCATCCCAGTTGGCCTGGGCGTCGGCAGAGTAGGCGGAAACCACCATGGCTCCGAGAATAGTGAGGGCGGAAACGAAATGACGTGTTTTCATATGGGGTGAAGGTTAATGAACGAAGGGGTACCTATCTTACCCCCCGAGCATACGGCAAAACACCCGCCTCCACTGACGGTTCCTTGGCCAACGCTGCGCATATATTGCCCTTAAATATTTGCACAGTGGACCCGTTTTGATGGCCGAGTTCCCGGCTTTCCCGCCGCAAGATACGCCCACCACTGGACAAGCGCTGCGGAGCAGGTCGTTTCCCCACAGCGCATAGTGCACGCGAGGGAAAATGAATCTATCCTACCTGCTCCGGCTGACGTTGTCCTTGCTCCTGCTACTTGCGGCCGCCTCCGGTGCGGTCGAAGAGGCTAATGCGGCAAAAGCCGTGCCCGCCGTCCCCAACAGCGAGTGCATGGAGTGCCACGAGGCGGAGCTGAAGGCGCGGAAGAAGGGCATGAAGCCGGAGTGGATTGGCGTGAAGCCCGAGGCCTACGCCCAATCCGCGCATGCCAAGCTCAGCTGCGTCGAATGCCACACCACCATCAAGGAAACGCCGCACGCCACCAAGCTGCCGGCCGTCCAGTGCGCGGCGTGTCACGAAAAGTCCCTCACCACCCATGCCTTTCATTCGCGCCTGGCGGAGACCCCCGTGCCGGCCGGCCGGGACACCACCTGCACCGAGTGTCACGGGGCGCACGATACCGTGGCGGTGAAGCAAAAGGAGTTTCCATTTCGAAACTCCCAGGCGGAGGCCTGCGGCCGCTGCCATGAGGCGGCGACCAAGGACTACCTCACCTCGGCCCATGCCGCCCGGCCGGCGGGTGGCCAACGCACCACCCCGGATTGCCTGAGCTGCCACCAGGAGCGGATCGTCCGCCCGGGACCCGGGCACACCGCGGTGGAATTAAAAGTCGCGCAGGCCAAACTCTGTGAGTCCTGCCACGTCGGCAACGCCGCGGTCGCCCGCCAGTCCAATCTCGGGGCCAAGTTCGTCGCCTCCTTTGACCACTCCGTGCACGGGGCCGCGCTCGCGGCGGGCAAGGCGGAAGCGGCCGGTTGCATTGACTGCCATGGGGCGCACGCGATGAACAAGGCGGCCACCACCGGGTCGCGCATCAGCCGCACGCGCATCACCGCGACCTGTGCCAAATGCCACGCGGACCAGGCGAAACTCTACGCCACGAGCGTGCACGCCACCGCGCTCCTGCAGGGGAACCTGGATTCCGCCGGTTGCACCAACTGCCATGGCGAGCATGACATCCGGCAGCACACCGACCCGACCTCGCCCGTCCACAAGGCCAACCTCGCCCAGCAGGTCTGCGCCGAGTGCCACGCCTCCGTCCGGCTCTCGCGCCGCTACGGGCTGGCGAGCGACACCTTCAAGACCTTTGCCGACAGCTACCACGGCCTGGCGGTGCGCGGCGGCGCCGTGGAGGTCGTGAATTGCGCGAGCTGCCATGGGGACCACGCCATCAAGTCGCAGAACGATCCGACCTCCACCGTGCACAAGGCCAACCTCGCGAAAACCTGCGGCGAGTGTCATCCCGGGGCCAACACGCGGTTTGCCGTGGGCGCGGTGCACGCCAGTGAGCATCAGCGCGAGGCCTCGCCCTGGCTTTACTGGATCGCGAATTTTTACGTCGTCCTGATTCTCGCCGTCATCGGCGGCATGGTGGTCCACAACCTCCTCGATTTCCTGCGGAAGGCGCGCCACAAGCTCGCCGTCCAGAAGGGTGAAGCCCTCGAGCTGCATGTCGCCCACCGGCTTTATCTGCGCATGACGGTGCACGAGCGCCTGCAGCACGCGGTGCTGGTCCTGAGCTTCACGGCGCTGGTGGTCACCGGCTTCATGCTACGTTATCCCGAGGCCTGGTGGGTGGTCGGCATCCGGCAGCTCAGCGCCCGCGCCTTCGAGTGGCGCGGCCTCGCGCACCGGCTCGCCAGCGTGATCATGCTCGCGAGCGGGGTTTGGCATATCTGCTACCTGGTGTTTACTGCGCCGGGTCGAACCCTCTTGTGGGCGATGCTGCCGCGCTGGCGGGACCTGACTGATCCGTGGCATGTGCTCAAATACAACCTGGGCCTGGCGCCGGAAAAGCCGGCCTTTGGCCGCTTCTGCTACATCGAAAAGGCGGAATACTGGGCGATGGCCTGGGGCACGGCGCTCATGACCATCACCGGCGCGATCCTGTGGTTCGACAACGCCTCGATGGGCTACATCACCAAGCTCGGCTTCGACATCTCCCGCCTGGTACATTTCTACGAGGCAGTCTTGGCGACCCTGGCCATCATCGTCTGGCATTTCTACTGGGTGGTGTTCAACCCCGACGTCTACCCCATGAACCTCGCCTGGCTGACCGGCCGGATGTCCGAGGGGGAAATGATGGAGGAGCACCCGCTCCAGCTGGAGGAGATGAAGGCGGCGGAGCGGGCGGCGGCGGCGACCGACGAGGCCGCGAATCCGGCGATCCCGCCAGCGGAGGGGGAAAAGCCGCCGGGGGGCTGAGGCTGTGGGTGGGATGCCTGAACGTAGCCACAGGCCTCCGTGCCTGTGGGGTTTGCGATCGCGTGGCCAAACCCGACAGGCAGGGACGCCTGTCGCTACGGCAGGCACGGTCACACCTGTGGGCCTTGCGCATGCATTGACTGCGCAAGATACGCCCATGGAGCAGCAAGCCCTGCGCAGTGTGGGGTGGGGGTTTGCCGTATACTGCGCGCTACGATGAGATTCGCGGCTCCTTTCAAACTCCGGCCATGGGGCTGGACCACGGGATTGATATTGCTCCTGGCGGCTTGTGCGCAGGCAGCCGAGACACCAGTCGCGCCGGTGAAACCCGCCCCGCTGCCCAACAGCGAGTGCCTGGAGTGCCATGAGGCGGAATTCAAGCCCCGCAAAAAAGGCCAGCCCGCGGTATGGGTCGGCGTGAAGCCCGAGGGTTTTGCGAAGTCCGTCCACGGCAAACTCAATTGCGTCGATTGCCATCCCACCCTGACCGCGGACCCGCACCCGTCGAAAATCCCGCCGGCGCAGTGTGCCAGCTGTCATGCAAAGGAGTCGGACCAGTACAAGACGAGCATCCATGGCATCAGCCACCAGATGGGCGCATCCGATGCCGCCTCGTGCTCCAGCTGCCACGGCAACCACGAAATGGTGCCGGTCAAGCAGGTCGATTCACCGGTGTTCAAGCTTAACCTGCCCAAGACCTGCAGCACCTGCCACGACAACGCCAAGCTCACAAAGGATTATCGCATGGGCCAGACCGAGGCCGCCGGCCACTACCTCGACAGCATCCATGGTCGCGCTCTGATCAAGATGGGCCTGGTCGTCGCGCCGTCCTGCAATGACTGCCATGGCGTCCACGACATCAAGCGGAGCATCGACAAGGACTCGCACTCCAATCACGCCAACGTGGCGAAGTCCTGCGGCAAGTGCCACGTGGGCATCGAGGACACCTACAACGCCAGTGTTCACGGCCAGCTCCTCGTCAAAGGCGACAAGAAGGGCCCGGTCTGCATCGACTGCCACAGCGCCCACGACATCGAGAAACCGGCCACGGCGCATTTCAAGGGACTCAGCGACCAGAGCTGCGGCAAGTGCCATGAGGACCGGCTGGAGCACTACCGCGAGACCTATCACGGCAAGGCCATGGCGCTGGGCCAGCCCAACAAGGCGTCCGAGGTCGCCGCCTGCTACGACTGCCATGGGCACCACGATGTGTTTCCGGTGAGCGATCCGCGCTCGCGGCTGTCCAAGGGCAAGATCGTCGGCACCTGCGCGCAATGCCACGCCGGCGTCAATGCGCAGTTTACGACCTACCAGCCCCATGCGAATCCCCTGGATGCGGTCAACTACCCGGTGCTGAACAAGGTCTTCCTGTTCATGACGGCCCTGCTGATCGGCACGTTCGGCTTCTTCGGCCTGCACACCCTGTTCTGGCTGTTCCGCTCGATCTACCTCTACCTGACCGACTCGAAGACCTTCCGGGAGGCGGTGATCAAGTCGAATGCGGACGATGTCCAGTACACCCGCTTCAATCCGTTTGAGCGCTTCCTGCACATGCTGGTCGTGACGAGCTTCCTGCTGCTGGTGATCACCGGCATGCCGCTGAAGTTCTATTACACCGAGTGGGCAAAGTTAATCTTCAACATTTTCGGGGGCGCGGGCGTGGCGCGTTCGCTGCACCATTTCGGCGCGGTAGTGACCTTCGGCTACTTTGTGCTGCATCTCGGCGAGCTCGTCACCTCGCTCTGGGCGCGGCGCCAGGCGATCCGCAACCCGGAGACCGGCCGCATCGAGCTGATGCGCTTCTGGCGCGCCCTCTTCGGCCCCGATTCGATGGTGCCGTCCTTCCAGGACTGGCACGACTTTGTCGCCCACCAGAAATGGTTCTTCGGCAAGGGACCGCGGCCACAGTTCGACCGCTGGACGTATTGGGAGCGCTTCGACTACTTCGCGGTGTTCTGGGGCATCTTCATGATCGGCGTCTCGGGCCTGATCCTCTGGTTCCCGAAGTTCTTCACGCTCTTTTTGCCCGGCTGGATCATCAATATTGCCAGCGTGATCCACTCCGACGAGGCCCTGCTCGCCGCCGGCTTCATCTTCACCTTCCATTTCTTCAACACGCATTTCCGCATCGAGAAGTTCCCAATGGATACCGTCATCTTCTCGGGCCGCATCTCGCATACGGAAATGCTGCACGAGCGGAAGCGCTGGTATGACCGGCTGGTGGCCAGCGGCCGGCTCAAGGACTACGCCATCAAGGATGAATGGGAGGGCCGCAAAAAGGTCGCGAAGGCCGCCGGCTTCCTCTTCTTCGGCACCGGCCTCGTCCTGCTCGCGCTCATCATCTACGCCATGACGTCCCGGCTGGGGCACTGAGGCATGCCCAATATCGTTCAACGGTCATTTTTCATCGGTCAATGTTCATTGGGTAGCCCCATGAAAAATGAACAACGACCAATGACCACTGAACAATAGCTCCCGCCCGCCCCATGTTCGACACCCCCCTCATCGACTCCCTCCTCATCCGCCTCTTCCGGTTCCGGACGCGGGGGTTCATGAAAATGGAGGAGGCGGATGGACAGGTGCCCCCGGTGCCGGCCGGCGACGCCTACCTCTACGTGCACATTCCGTTTTGCGAGGTGCTGTGCCCGTTCTGCTCCTTTCATCGCGTCCAGCACCAGGTGGCGCAGGCCCGGACCTACTTCGCCACCCTGCGTGAGGAAATCCGGCGCTACCACGCCGCGGGCCACCGTTTCACCGGCGTCTACTTCGGCGGGGGCACCCCGACCTGTGAACCGGACGAACTCGTCGCGACCATTGGCCTGGTCCGGTCGCTCTTCGGCGTGCGCGATATCTCCGTGGAAACCAACCCCAAGGACCTGCAGCCGCCGCTGCTTGAGGCGCTGCGGGCGGCGGGGGTGACCCGGCTTTCCGTCGGCGTGCAGAGTTTTGATGATCAGCTGCTCCGCGAGATGGAACGCCACACCAAGTATGGCAGCGGGGCCGACACGGCGGAGCGGATCCGGCTGGCGGCGCCGTATTTTCCCACCCTCAACGTCGACCTGATCTTCAACCAGCCGCACCAGACGATGGAATCGCTCCGGCGCGATCTGGCGATCTTCCGCTCCCTGGGCGCCAATCAGGTCTCGATGTACCCGCTGATGACTTCGCCCACGGTCCAGCGTCGGATGGACAGGCACATGGGCCGGCCCGATCAGCGGCGGCTCCGGCAGTTCTACCAGGCCATCGTGCGGGACCTGTCCCCCGATTTTGCGCCGTCCTCCGCCTGGTGCTTCACCAAGTCCGGCCAGGGCAGTGACGAATATCTGGTGGCCAGCGAGAATTACGTCGGCGTCGGCAGCGGGGCCTTCAGCTATCTCGACGGCACCCTCTATTCGACCTCCTTCTCCCTGCAGGCCTATGGCGAGCGCATCCGGGCGGGGCTGACCGGCATCACCACGCAGCACCGGCTGGGCGATACGGACCGCATGCGGTACACCCTGCTCGTGAAAATGTTTGGCCTCGGGCTCGACCGGGAGTGGGCGCGAGCCCGTTACGGTCGCCGGTTTTTCCGCAAGCTTTGGGGCGAACTGCGCACCATGGAGGTCCTGGGGGCCGCGCAGCGGGATGACCATGGCTGGCGGCTGACTGGCCGGGGCATGTTCTGGCTGATGCTCATGATGTCGGAATTTTTCGAGTCCGTGAACACGTACCGCGATGCCATGCGCGCCCACGTCCAAGAGGAACTGGAGGGCTACAATCGCCCCTGTCCCCAGCTGGCCGAGGGCGTGTGCCGGCAGCCGGTGTTTAGCTGAGCCAAACCGGACCAATTGTTCATCGTCCATTTATCAGGGTTCATTGTTCATCGTCGATAAATGAACAATGAACATTGATCGATGGACATTGAACAATCGGCAGGCTCTCGCCGCAACTCATGCGCCAAGACTACCAGCCGATGCCCGCATTTTTTGCTCGGGCTGGTTGCGATTGTCCTTTTACTCACCCGCATGTCCGACCCCAGCCCCACGCTTTCCGGCTTCACCACCTGCCCGGTGCCCCTGTCTCACCGGACGGAAGTAACCGTTGGCCACGGCGGCGGCGGCAAGC
>JBAXWQ010000082.1:0-12808 GCA_037128315.1 Opitutia bacterium
GTCGACTGAATTGTCCAGCACCTCAGAAACGCAGTGGTGCAACGCGCGCTCGTCGGTGCCGCCGATGTACATGCCGGGCTTTTTTCGAACGGCCTCGAGGCCCTCTAATTTGCCGAGATTGGAAGCATCATAGGCATCGGCACCTGCTTGATTTTTGGCTTGGCGGAGGGCTTCTTCAGAGTTGGACATTAAAGATGATAAAGTTGAGAAAAAACATCTCGGAAGCTGCGTCACACGACAACGTTTTTCTATGCAAAAATCAGGGTATTTTTATGGTAAATAACGATATTTTAACTAATTGAACTGCAGTGATTAACAACATGATCAAAATAGATCGTTTTTCAGTGCTCTGGGTCGGTTAATTTTTCATCAAATAAAGAGTCTCTTTGGTGCGGGGTTTTTATTTTGTCACGGTGTGGTGACAGATTCATTTGACCGGACCGAGCCCCCACGCACAGTGACCACAACATGGCCGTATTTAGTCTGGAAAAATTGTTAGTGCTCCAGGAACGCGACAGCCAGCGATTGGCTTTCGAGCAACAGCTCAACGGGGTCCCGCGCGAGATCACGGCGGTCGAGTCCAAAATTGCGGCTGAGCGCGCTGCCATTGAGGCCGCTAAGGCTGAATGGCACGGGCTAGAGTCAAAAAAGAAGCTGCTCGAAATTGAAATCAAGAGTGCCGAGGAGAAGATCGGCAAATATAAGACCCAGCAAAGTCAGGTGAGAAAAAATGATGAGTATCAGGCTTTGACGCACGAAATTGAGACTACCGAACAGACTATCGGTGGGTTAGAAGAGCAGGAAATTGGGGTGATGCTGCTCAGTGATGAGGCCAAGCAACGATTCGCGGCGGCGGAGGCTGAGTTGAAGCAAAATATTTCCGGCCACGAGGGAAGGATTCGCACGCTACAAGAGCGCGCTAAGCAATTGTTGGTCGATGTCCAATCAGCCCAAGTGGCGGTGGACGCAGCGCGGCCGCTTGTGCCTGAGCCCAGCTTGAGAATCTATGATCGGGTCGCCCGTAAGCCTGGTCACCCAGTCTGCGTAACGGTAAATGGCGACCGCTGCGGCGGTTGTCATCTTAAAGTGCCGACCCATATCGTAGTCCAAGCGCGCGCCGGGCTGGAAATTACCACTTGCGACCAATGTGGGCGTATTGTTTATTGGCAGGCTTAGTTTTGGGGCCAGGTCTTCGCTCCGAAGTTCTTTGATCCCAAGGCGTGGGTAATGCCACGCCCGCTAAAGACAGTTCGGAGAGGAAAGTCCGGACACCACAGGGCAGGATTCCCCACGAAAGAGGGGGCACGGCGCTTCAAGGCGACGTGACGGACAGTGTCACAGAGAATATACCGCCCCGTTCGACTCGCCGCAAGGCGGCTCGCTCAGGGTAAGGGTGAAAAGGTGGGGTAAGAGCCCACCGCGCCGAAAGCAATGACGGCGGCACGAAAAACCCAATCCGGTGCAAGACTAAATAGGGGACTCGGCGGCCCGTCGGACAGTCCCGGGTTAGTCGCATCCCCGCGTGCCCGGCGCAAGCCGGGCAACGAGGGGACGGGCCGCTTTCGGGCGGTCTGAGAGAAATGAAGACCACGCCGTCGCTCTGCGACGGCGGACAGAATTCGGCTTATCGGCCCCAAAACTAAGTTCTTTTGACCAGCGCGCCGTCCAACCCGGGCCGGCGCGCTTTGGCTTGCGGCAGGTGCCGCCGGCTCCCGCGGGACGAATTCTCCCTTGACTCACCGCCCCGCGTCTGAGTTTTAGCCCCTTCCAACCTATTTAAGACCCATGGCCAATACCAAGTCCGCTATCAAAGCCGCCCGCAAGTCCCTGCGCAATGCCTCCCGTAATCAAGCGATCAAGACCCGCCTGAAGTCCCTGGCCAAGTCCCTCCAGAAGGCCGCCGCCGGCACGGATGCCGAGGCGACCCGCACCGTCGCCATCGCCTACAGCTCCGCCCTCGACAAGGCCGTCAAGGGCAACGTGATTCACCGCAACGCGGCGTCCAATCACAAGTCGCAGTGCGCGAAATACATCTTCGCCGCGAAGAAGTAAGCCCGCCCTCATCGCTCCTCCCGCCCCGCGCGCCTCACCGCCGCGGGGTTTTTTGTGGGCAGCCGGTAGCTGTAGGAGCGGCTTTACGCCGCGATTCGAATGTGGCGCCGACCACGAATCGCGGCGTAAAGCCGCTCCTACAGCCATCCTTGTCGACGCATGATTCGATGAGCGGTGAAACCCGGCGTCCTCCGCTGAAACAGATTGAGCCGGGGCCGTATCTGCGTGTTCATCGGTCCTGACTGGCATGAATCTCCGGCTGCACAACCTTTCCTGGGACCAACCGCTGTTGCCGCAAGCGGTGGCCTGGCTGGCGGCGGATTGGATTGAATCCGGTCCGCTCGATCTCTCGGACCGGCTGGTGATCGTGCCCACCCGCCAATCGGGCCGCCGGTTGCGCGAGGCCCTGGCGGCGCATGCGGCGGCTCGTGGTCAGGCGGTTTTCCCTCCGCGGGTTGTGCTGCCGGAATCGCTGGCGCTGCTTGGCGCCCCGGAACTGGGCCTGGCCACGCGCAGTGCCAGCCAGCTGGCATGGATCCAGGTGCTGCGCGACGTTGCCTTGGAGGATTTTCGCGCCGTGTTTCCCCTGGATCCACCCGTGCGCGATTTTCCCTGGGCCCGGCGCCTTGCGGACCAGTTCCTTCGCCTGCAGGCCACGCTGGCCGAGGTCGGCCTGCGCCTGGGGGGCGTCAGCGCGAAAGCGGGCCCGGATTTCCCCGAGGCCCACCGCTGGCGGCAGCTCGCCACCCTGGAGGAGCTCTACGATGCCGCCCTGGCCCGGCATGCCCTGCGCGATGGGCAGGCGGCCAAGCTCGCCTTTGCCCGTCAGCCGTCCCTGCCGGCGGACCTGAAAAAAATCATCGTGCTCGGCACGCCCGACCCCTTGCCGCTTGCGGGACAGATTCTCGCCCGCCACGCGGAGTACCGGCCGGTCGAGATTCTGGTCTGCGGCCCGGCCGATGCGCCGGTGGACACTTTGTTCGACGAATGGGGCCGGCCCCGGACCGAGGTCTGGACCCGGCGCGAGCAGGTTTGGCCCGACTTTGAACAGCAGGTGCGTCTCTGTCCCGATCCGTCGGCCGAGGCCGAGCAGATTGTCCGGCTCGCCCAGGAATATCCGTCACCCGAGGGCCTGCTCGCCATCGGGGTGGCGGACTCCGAGGTTCTGGCCCCGCTCGAGAACGGCCTGCGGCGGGCTGGAGTGCCGGTGTTCAACCCGGAGGGTTCGCCCCGGCGGCGCGACGGTTTGCACGCGTTGCTGACCTTGTTGGCCGAATTCGCCCGGGCCGACACCTTGGCCGCGACAGCTGCGCTCCTGCGCTGTCCGGACATCCTCGAGTGGCTGGCCCGCCGATCCGGTCCGGAGTTTTCGTGCGCCGTGCTGCTGGGTGAACTCGATGACTTACAGGACCGCCATCTGCCGCCGACGCGGGCGGCGGCGGTTGAGCACAGCGCCAAGTATCCTGTGGCGGCGGCGGCCCTGGCCGCGCTGGGGGAACTGCACCCGATGCTCCACCACGGCAAATTTCCCGGCAATGCCCTGGCCGTGCTGGCGGATTTGTTTGCCGGCTGCCGGGTCGAGAGCGACTCGCTGCTGGCGGAATCCGCCGAGGCCTGGCAGGAACTGGCGGATGAAATCGGGCCTGCGCTGGCCCTGTTTCCCGGCCAGGCGGCGGCCGACTGCTGGGAACTCGCGCTGACCCGGTTCGCCGAGAGCGTGCGTTTCGCGGACAAGCCGGCCGGCGCGCTGGAACTCAACGGCTGGCTGGAACTGCTCTGGGAAGATGCGCCGCATCTGGTGGTGGCGGGGCTCAATGAGGGCTGCGTGCCCGATGCCGTGGTCGGGGACATGTTCCTGCCGGAGGCCCTGCGGGCCCGGCTCGGACTCAAGACCAACGCCATGCGCTTTGCCCGCGATGCCTACTTGCTGGCGGCCTTGGCCGCGCGGCGGTCGCGGCGCGGCCGGCTCGATCTGCTGGTGGGGAAAGTTTCCGCCGTGGGCGATCCCCGGCGGCCGTCGCGGCTGCTGCTGCGCTGCCCGGACGCGGAGTTGCCGCAGCGCATCAAGTTTTTGTTTCGCCCGGTCGCCACCGAGCTGGCCAGTCTGCCGTGGGCGCGCGCCTGGCCGTTGCAGCCGCGGCGGGTTCCGCCGCCGGCGCGCCTTTCGGTGACGGCGTTCCGCGACTACCTCGCGTGCCCCTTTCGCTTCTACCTGAAGCACGGGTTGAAGATGGCGGCGATTGATCCCGCCAAGGCCGAGCTCGATGCCCGCGATTTTGGCATCCTCCTGCACCAGGCGCTGCAGACCCTCGGCGAGCAGGAGGCCTTGCGGACCTGCGGTGATGAGGCCCGCCTCCGGGAGGCGTTGCTCGCCACTTTCGAGCAGAAAGTCCGGCAGCGCTATGGCTCGGCCCTGACCTTGCCGCTCCTGGTGCAATTCGAGTCCGCCCGCCAGCGTTTGCGCCAGGCGGCGGTGGTGCAGGCGGCCGCCGCGGCCACCGGCTGGGTCATCGAGCGCGTCGAATGGAAATTTAATTTCTCCCTCGGGGGCGTCGCCGTGAGCGGCATGATCGACCGCATTGACCGTCACGCCGATGGCCGGATCCGGGTGCTGGACTATAAGACCTCCGATATGCCAGTGGCGCCGGCGGCGGCGCATCTCGGGCCCCGGCCGGCCCAGGGGGACGATCGGCCGGCCTGGGCCCGGATCGCGGTCAACGGCAAGGAGCGCGCCTGGCTGGATCTGCAGCTCCCGCTTTACCGCCGGGCGGTGGCCCGGGAGTTCGGCGGCGCGGTGCAATGCGGCTACTTCAATTTGCCCAAGGCGGTGGGGGAGGTGGCCATTGTCCTGTGGGAGGACTACGGTGACGACTTGCAGGCGGCGGCGGAATTGTGCGCGACGCGGGTCGCCGCGGCCGTGGCGGCGGGCGAATTCTGGCCGCCGGCCGAGCCCAGTGACCGGGCGGATGAGGACTGGGCGGGATTGTTCCATCAGGGCACGGCCGCCAGTATCGCGGCGGACTGGGCGCAAGGAGGGACCCGATGAAAACGCCCGGTCATGTCATGATTCTGGCCTCGGCGGGCTCCGGCAAAACCTACGCCCTGACGAACCGCTTTGTGCAGCTGCTGGCCGGGGGTGCGGCGCCGGAGCGGATCGTGGCGCTGACCTTCACGCGCAAGGCGGCGGGGGAATTCTTCGATGAGATTTTGCACAAGCTCGCGACGGCCGCCGGCACGGCGACGGCGGCAAAGAAACTGGCGGCCGAGATCGGCGCCCCGGAGCTGGGCGCGGCGGACTTTCTGCGGATGCTGCGCACGGTCATTGACGCCATGCCGCGGCTCAACCTGGGCACGCTCGACGGTTTTTTTGCCCGGATCGTGCGGACTTTCCCGCTCGAGCTGGGCCTGGGCGGTGATTTCACGCTGCTGGAGGAGCCGGCGGCCCGGCAGGAGCGGCGGCGCGTGTTGCAGCGCCTCTTTGCGACCGCGGGCGAGCCGGACGCGGCGCAACGGGCCTTCATCGAGGCCTTCAAGCGCGCCACGTTCGGCACGGAAGAAAAACAGCTGACGCGCCGGCTGGAGGCTTTTTTGGACGAGCATGGCGAGGTCTACCGCGAGGCGCCGCACCGCCGGCTTTGGGGCGACCCCGGGGTGATCTGGCCGGCGGGCACCGAGTGGCTCGGGCCGCCGGTCGAGCGGACCGGGCTCCTGCAGCGGTTGCGGGCGGCGCTGCCCTGGCCCCTGCTCAACGACAAGCAGCGCGGACGACTGGAGGATTTCCTCGCCGAGTTGCCGTCGTGGCAGGCCGGGGCGCCCTTGCCCAAGGCCGTGGAATATCTCCTGAGAAACGCGCTCGTCGGGGGGGACGAACTGCGGGGCGGTCGCGCGGAAATCACCGTGGAGCGGAAAAAAATCCTGCTCGATCCGGCGGCTTGCGCCGCCCTGGCGGCGGTGGTGCGGCTGATCGCGGGGGCCGAGCTGGGCCGCAAGTTGGAAATGACCCGCGGGCTCTTTGCCGTGCTGGAGGGCTACGAGACGGTCTACGACGAGGCGGTGCGGCGGGCCGGCCGGCTCACCTTTGCCGATGTCCAGCGGCAGCTGCTCCCCGCGGATGCGCCGGTGCTGTCCAGCCGGGGGGCGGGGGAGGGCCGCCTGTTGATCGACTGGCGGCTCGACGCGCAATTTGACCATTGGCTGCTGGATGAATTCCAGGACACCAGTTTCGCGCAGTGGAGCATCCTGCGCAATTTGCTGGATGAGGCGGTGCAGGACGCGGAGCAGGCGCGGAGCCTCTTCTACGTCGGGGATGTGAAGCAGGCCATCTTCGCCTGGCGCGAAGGCGACCCGCGTTTGTTTCGGGAGATTTTTCACCATTACAACCAGGCCTGCCCCACGGCCATTGCGGAACAGCATCTGACGACCTCCTATCGTTCGGGGCCGGCCGTGATTGCCATGGTCAACCGGGTGTTTGGCGACCGGCAGGCGCTGGGGGCGCTGGTGCCGGCGGACGCCGCGGGACGCTGGTCCACGGAATGGCGGGCGCATTCCACCGCAAAACCGGCGCTGGGCGGCTACGCCACGCTGCGGCAGGCGGCGGACGAAGCCGGGCGTTTTGCGGAGACCCTGCGCATTCTGCAGGAAGTCGAGCCGGGTCGGCGCGGCCTCAGTGCGGCGGTCATCGTCCAGAAAAACGACACCGCGGCGCGTCTCGCTGACTACCTGCGCCGGGAGGGCAAGCTGGCCGCCGTGGCCGAGAGTGACCGCCAGGTGGCCACGGATAATCCGCTTACGTGCGCACTGCTGGCGCTCCTGAAGTTGGCGGCGCATCCCGGGGACAGCTTTGCTGAGGAGCACCTGGCCATGACCCCGGTGGCCGCGGTGCTCGCGGCGATGGGCGTGCGCGGCGCGGATGAGATTACGGCACGACTGCTGCGCGAATTGCATGATGACGGTTTTGCGGTGACCATCGACCGCTGGGGACAGGCGCTGGAGCCGCACTTGGCCTCCTCGGACCAGTTCAGCCGGATGCGCGGGCGTCAACTGGTCGAAACCGCCCGACAATTCGACGAAAGCGGTCGGCGGGAGGTCGCCGAATTTCTGGCCTGGGCGGAAAGCCGCACCGTCCGTGAGGCCGAGACCGCCGGAGTCGTGCGGGTGTTGACCGTGCACAAGTCGAAGGGCCTGGGCTTTGATCTGGTCATTCTTCCGGACGTCGAGGGCCAGTCTCTCGCCCAGCGGCGCGATGGCCTGGCGGTCAGCAAGGATGCGGCGCGAGCGGTGGAGTGGGTGATGGAGCTGCCGAACCGGCTCTTTTATGAGCATGATCCCGTTTTGAGCGCCCTCGTGGCCGCGCAGGAGGCGGATGCCGCTTATGAGGCCCTGTGCAAATATTATGTCGCGATGACCCGCGCCAAACGGGCCATGTACGTGATCACGGAGCCCGTCGGCAAGTCCGTGTCGCGCAACTTTCCCAAACTGCTGGAGCAAACCCTGGGAGAGACATGGGCGGAGGGCGAGGCGACCTGGTATGAGGCGTTGGAGCCGGAAAGGCAGATTTTGCCCGGGCAACCGGCTTTGGCGCCTTGTGCCGGGGCGGCGGCGGGGAAAGTCACGCGTCTGCCCTCGCGCCGGCCGTCGCAAGCCAAGCCGGGGTTAGGGCCCGTCGTATTGTTTGGCCGGGAGGGCCGGGGCGCGGCCGATTTCGGCACCCAGGTTCACGCGTTGTTTGAGACGGTGGTATGGTGGGACCCGGCGCAGGCGTCGACCTGGCAGTCCGCGCGTCAGCAGGAGGGAGCCCCGCCGGCTGCGCTGAATGAGGTTATGCGCTGCCTGTGCGCCCCCCAGCTGGTGCCGCTGTTTCAGCGACCGGGAAAAGCTTCGCAGGTATGGCGCGAGCGCAGTTTCGAGGTCGTGCTGGATGGGGTTTGGTTTACCGGGGTCTTTGACCGTGTCCTTGTTGAGCATGATGCAGCCGGCCGGGCAACCCAGGTGCTGGTGGTTGATTTTAAGAGTGATCGTTCCGGGTTGGGTACTGCGGGTGAACGGGACGTCCCGAAGCACTCCGGCCAGCTCAACCTCTATCGCCGCGTGGCGGCCAAGTTGACCGGGCTCGGCGAGGATCGCGTCCGGTGTGTCCTGGTCATGACCGCTGATACCCTCATGTTGGAAGTGCCGCCGGAGGGGTAGAGCACTTGGGCATCATGGTCGGGTTCGCAGTGTAGCGGCAGGCGTCCCTGCCTGCCGGTTTCCAATTGCCATCACGACAGGCAGGGACGCCTGTCGCTACCCGGGCGAATTTGCATTCATCGATTCACTTCGAGCATAAATTCACGCTTTACACGGTGCCGACCCCCTTGCACGTTGCCCCTTCATCAATCGCTTTACACCATGGGAAATCTTAAGAAGAAACGACGTCTGAAGATGTCGAAACACAAACGCCGGAAGCGCCTCAAGGCTAACCGCCATAAGAAGCGTACTTGGCAGAAGTAAGCGTTCGCTGATTTCAGCTGGTTTTTTTCCTGCCCGCCAACGGATGTTGGCGGGTTTTTTGTCGTGTAGGTGCCCCTAGATGAATTGTAAATTCCGGGGAAATCATTTGCAGGGTAATGGGCTAAGGATGTTTTGGACTTGTCAGACCGCGGGAGGCACCCTATCCAAGCTGTTCTCTAAATGAACTTTCCTTGGTTCAGCTTTCGTCCTGCCGGGCGAGGTTGACCAGAAAATGCCTGACCGCACACACCTAGCATCGCATGTTTTTCGCGAATAAATCGAAAGGCTTCTGCGTGGAGATTGGCGAGCATGCCACGCTCATTGCCCGGCTTTCCCAAGGCGAGGCGCCCTTTGTCGTTGAGGAACTAAAGGAATTTCCGAGTTCCGACACGGCAGCGGTTAGCGAGTGGATCAAGAATACCGATGGCAAGGGTTCGACGGGCTACGCCCATGCGACTTGCGGCATATATCCGGTCAAACGGGTCGTCCGTCGCCATACCTTGGATTTGAAGCGGGTTAAGGACCCGGTCTATTTTAACGAGATCTATTCCCAGCAATTTCGCATCGAGCCGGAGAAATACATGATTCAGGCCTTAAATCATACTGATGGTGGAAATTACGACACCACCAAGGCTTCCCAGAAAGAAGTGCTTTTTGTCGGCCTGCCGATTGATGAGGTCAACGCGTCGCAGGACAAGATGCTGGAACAGGGTATTTACCCCGAGCGGCTCGAGTTGGGGACCTTGGCTTCCCTCGGTGGGCTGATCAACTACCTGAAATTCAAGCAGAGTAAATCACCGCTGTTGCTACTCGAATTCGGGCACGAGGTTACGCAGAGCTATATCATCAGTGCGGAAGGGGTTGATATTTCGCGGCCGATCCAGAGCGGTCTGGCGGCCATGATTCCCGTGGTGCAAAAAGAACTCGGGCTGAAGGACGAGGAATCAGCCAAGAAGCTTTTCTATTCCAACACCTTCGATTTTACAAGCATGGGCGGCACGCTCATCAAAAAACTCCTCAAGGAGCTGCAGTCCTCGATCGGTTTTTACGAAGTTCAGACCGGTCAGTCCATCGGCAACGTTTTGTGCACCCAGTTGCCTGCCAGCCTGTCCTGGCTGGGGTCATCCATGGCCGGGGCCCTCGGGGTATCTGCCCTCAAGATGGACATGATTCCCTGGCTGGAGTCGGTGAACATCAAGCTGGCTGATGGCGTCCAGCCGAATCCGCCAGACGAGCGCTGGGCCGGACTCTTTTCCTTAATCGCATCCTACAATACCGATGGCGTTCCCACTCTCACTGACGAAAAAAAGTGACGCCGATGCGGCTCCGCCGCTCTGGCACACGAATTTCCGCAACTTTGAACGGTTGCCGGATACCAAGGTCGTGCGCACGGCTTTCTTCGTCAATACCGCGGCGATTGCCCTCACCGTCTGCCTGTCGTTATGGTTTGGGTACCAGGAGTATCATATTTACAGCCTCGGGGAGCAAATTGCCGCTTCCCAGAAGGAAATCGACAGCAACGCCAAGCAAAACAAGGAGGCGATCCGGCTTTCCAAGATTTTCGCGGATGAAGACAAAAAGCTGGTTGAGGTGGGCAATTTCCAGCGGGCGGTGATTTTGCCGGCGGAATTGGTCACTTTGTTGGGGCAAACCCTGCCCAAGGAGATTGCCATCATGTCCCTGGACGCCCGGCTGGCGCCGCCCACCGGCCCAGGAACGATTCAGATGCGGGGCCAGGTGGCTGGTTCACCGGATCAGGCGGCCGGGTACGCCTCCAGCTATGTTGATCTCCTCCGGGCTCATCCCCGGCTGGGCACGGTTTTTGATTCCATCGTTCTGGCCAACTTGAATCGGGATGCCGGCAACAACTCTCTGGTGTTTGATATTGCGATGAAGATCAAAACCGACGCGAAGGAGAAGAAATAGCATGAATGCCTCCGATCTCATCGCGTCCTTCAAAAAGCAACCCGTGGGGTTTGCTTGCGCTTTATTGTGTGTGGTGCTTGGTGCCCTGCTGTATTTCCGCGGCGCCAAAGTATCCGAAAGCCAGGCCACTTACACGGCCAAGTCCGCCGAAGCCGCCAATATTATCGCCAATGTGCGCAACTCCGAAAATCTGCCGAAGCAGGTGACGGAAATCCAGGCGCTGGCCAAGGACATGGACAGCCGCCTGATCCGCCCCGGCCAGCTGGCCGTGAATCTCCAGTATTTCTATAAGCTGGAAGCCGAAAATGAAGTCAAGTTGCTCGATATCCGGCAGGGTACCCCCCCGAAAACCTCGAAATCTGCTTATGTCGGCATCCCTTATGTCGTTTCCATCCAGGGTTCGTTCAAGCAGGTGGTGGCCTTCATCAACAAGCTCCAGAGCGGCCAGCATTTCTGTCATTTCTCGTCGGTCACCTTCAGCAAGGCAACGGGCTCCACTACCGACTCCAGTGGCGCCGTCGCTGAAAACATGACGATCAACCTCAACCTGGAGCTGCTGGGCCTGCAATGAAACGACCCATGAACACGCTGCGACATCTGTTGCTGGTCATCATGGCCGCGGGCACTGGTTTTACCCTGGCCCAGGCGGCGGAGGGTGAAGTCTTGAGCCCCACCGTGCGGCAGCAGGCACTGGACAACGCCAAGAAGCTGCTCGCCCCCCGCGAGGTGGCCGCCCCGGCGGCGGATCCCTTTCACTCGGAATCTTTCAATGAGCTGGTGAAGGGCGCCGGCAAAGGTTCCGGCACCAGCACCGCCGGTGGTCCGACGGATCCGGCCACCCCGGCCGGTCCCCGCACGGGTCGCGACCAGCTGCAGTCCATTGCGGCCGGCTTGAAGCCCAGCGGCTACATCGTTCTCGGTGGCCAGCCGACGCTGCTCTTCGGTCAAAAACGGGTCAAAGCTGGCGGCTCGGTGACTATTACCTTTGAAGGCACGGAATACACCGTAGAAATCACCTCCATCGTAAGCCCTAACTTTACCCTCCGGTTGAACCGCGAGGAATTTACCCGGCCAATCAAATAAGGACCTGAACTATGAACACACGACGCATCCTCCTCACCACCCTTTCGTTCATGGCTTGCAGCCTGCCCGCCGTGGCCCAAACGGAAACACCAGCTGCCGCCGCGACTCCGCCGGCGGCCGCGGCACCCGCCGCCCCGGCCGTCACGGTCGAGGGCTCGGCCCCGGTGGCCGCCCCCGTCACCCGCGACAAGGACACGCTGTCCGTCGATTTCCCCGACGAGGACATCAAGACGATCCTGCGCAACGTCGCCGATCTCTTCGAACTCAACCTCGTCGTCCCCGACACCCTGGTCGGCAAGACCTCCATCAAGCTGCGCGATGTCAGCTGGCGCCAGATTTTCAAGGTGGTGCTGTCGCCCGTCGGCTACACCTACATCGAGGAAGGCAACATCATCAAGATCGTCAGCAACGAGGTCATGTCGCAGGAGCCCGGCTCGACCGAGGTCTTCATTCTCAACAACGCCAAGGCTGCGGACATCAAGCCCACTATCGACGGCCTGATTGACGCGGCCAAGGGCGGCAAGATCGTGGTCGACGCCCGCAGCAATTCACTGGTCATCACCGAGCGGCCCACGCAGTTGAAGCGCATCGCCGGCATCATCGAGCAACTCGACAAGGCCACCGACCAGGTGATGATCGAGTCCAAGTTCGTCGAGGTGACCGATCGCGACATCCGCAACATCGGCGTCAACTGGGCCTCGCTGCAGGGCATGAATTTTGGCGTCAAGGGCATCAGCCAGGATTTCCAGCGGCAGCGCGGGCAACAGGAGAACAGTGGTGGAACGGTCAACAATACCACGAATCTAGGCACCACGAAAACGAACACCACGACGACCAACAATATCAGTGGGAACACATCGCAAACGACGAACACGGGCGCGACTGCGTTGGTCACCACGACTAACACAGGTGGAACTACCAGTAATACATCTCAAATCAATGTGGGTAATCAATTGTTAACGAATCCATTGACCGGGGTTACAAGCAAGGTGGACATCGGCTCGAGTGGAACGTCTACCATCATCACTGATCCCACCTCCCAAACCAATTCCGTCAGTACATCGCCTACGACTCAGACCATCACGGGTAGTAACATCAATAACTCCGTGACCGGAGCCTTGGTTGATGGCGTGAACAACTCGATCAACAATGCGATTACCTCCCTGACCGGCCTGACCAACACCGGTGGCACCTCGCGCCTGGCCACGGCGGTCTTCTCGACGTCCGACTTCAACATCATCGTCTCGGCCCTGAAGAC
>JBAXWQ010000083.1:0-12655 GCA_037128315.1 Opitutia bacterium
GCGAAAGCATGGATGTCGAACCAGCCTGCTGGCTAGACTTCACTGCGTTCAGAATGACAGAAGGGGACATGGGTTGGGGTTTGAAGACACTCCTTAGCTCTTTCCACCGTTTAACCGCCCGCGAACACCGGCCGGAAGCCGGCCTCGGTCAGGATCTTTGCGACAATCTCCCGGCGGTCACCCTGGATCTCAATGCGGCCGTCCTTGACCGTGCCGCCGGCCCCGCAGGCCTTCTGCATTTTTTTTGCGAGCTGCTCCTTTTCGGGTAAGCCGATGCCCGTGAAATTGGTCACCACGGTCACGGTCTTGCCGCCGCGACCCGCAGTCTCACGCAGTATGTCCACCCGGCCACGGTTTTTCTGCAGGGCGGGGCTCGCGGCTTGAGCCGGATGGCCAGGTGTAAGCGGAACTGATGGCAGACCAGTGGGATTCAGCGCCGCAAAGGGATTCTGTCCGAGTTCCTGTCCGCCATTGGTTGGAATTTTTCCCGCGTCACTCATGCGTGCCCCCCACAGCCTCCGGGCGGAGACGATGGCTTGACCGTGAGACTCTCCCCGCCGCCCAAATAGGCCAAGGCCTTGGCATAACTTCGTCCTTCAAGGAAATGCACCAATTGGGGATGCAGGCTGGGGCGATGCGCCTTCACTAAGTCCTCGAGTTCACCCAAGGATCGGGAGATGGCCGGACCATCAGAATTTTTAATCCCATCATGGAGTACGATAAGGGCGGCTTTGATGTTGGTTTCGGGCATGAGCACGGGGCGGAATTAACCCAGCTTAATCCAAGCGGTGGTCCGGCATTATACGGAGTTCATCCCATGGGGCGGGACTTGAATCCACTTGTCTGGGTTTGTGGTGAATGTTCCCATCCATCTCCCACGCCTAGTATTGCCTGCGGCAGAGGCAAGCGTCGATCCCTGTCCCTTTCTGACCTTAACCATTCCATGAATTCCGTCCCCGTATCCGAAGGCGCCAACGCCGGCCTCATCGATGAGTACTACCAGCGCTGGCTGGACAATCCCGACTCGGTCGATCCGACCTGGCGCGCCTTTTTTCAGGGATTCACCTTGGGCAGCAACGGCCAGGCCCTCAGCCGCGCCCCGGCCGGGGCGGTGGTGGATAGCGGCAAGCAGTCGGGCGTATACTATCTCATCAACGCCTACCGCGCGATCGGCCATATTCAGGCCCACCTGGATCCGCTCAGCGGCCGGCCGCCGGCCTCACCCAAGCTGCAACTCAAGCAATTCCGCCTCGAGGAGGCGGACCTGGACACGGTATTCGACACCAGCAATTTCCTCGGCGGGGGCCAGATGAAGCTGCGCGACATCGTCGCCGCCCTGGAGCAGACCTATTGCGGCCACATCGGCGTGGAATACGCCCACATCCAGGATCAGGACGCCCGGCGCTGGCTGCAGGAGCGGATCGAATCCACCCGGCTCCAGCCCAAGTTCACCAAGCCGCAAAAGGTCCGCATTTTGCGTCGCGTGCACAAGGCCGAGCTGTTCGAGAAATTCCTCCATACAAAATACGTCGGCCAGAAGCGCTTCTCCCTCGAGGGTGGCGAGACCATCATTGCCGCGCTCGATGCGGTGATCGACCACTGCCCCGGCTCGGGCGTCGAGGAGATCGTCATGGGCATGGCCCACCGCGGCCGCCTGAACGTGCTCTGCAGCGTCATGCGCAAGAGCTTCGACCTGCTCTTCGAGCAATTTTCCGAGAATTACATTCCCGACACCGTCGCGGGCGACGGCGACGTCAAGTATCACCTCGGCTACGAGTCCATTCTGACCACCACCTCCGGCAAGAAGGTCGAGGTCCGTCTCGCCGCCAATCCCTCGCATCTCGAAATCGTCAACCCGATCGTCGAGGGCAAGGCCCGGGCGCGCCAGCGCATCCGCGGCGACATCGTCGAGCGCCGCAAGGTCATGCCGCTGCTCATCCACGGTGACGCCGCCGTGGCCGGCCAGGGCGTGGTGGCCGAGACCCTGCAGTTTTCCCAGCTGCCCGGCTACCGCACCGGCGGGACCCTGCACTTCGTCATCAACAACCAGATCGGCTTCACCACCGACCCGCAGGATTCGCGTTCCACCCGCTACTGCACCGACATCGCCAAGATGATCGAGGCCCCGATCTTTCATGTGAACGGCGACGATCCCGAGGCCGTGTGCCTGGCGGCGCAGCTCGCGGTGGATTTTCGCGTGCAGTTCAAGCGCGACGTGTTCATCGACATGTACTGCTACCGCAAGCACGGCCACAACGAGACCGACGAGCCGTCCTTCACCCAGCCGGCGCTGTACCGGAAGATCGCCGCGCATTCCCTCGTGTCCGCCCTCTACACCAAGCGGCTCATCGCCGCCGGCAGCCTGACCACCGAGGAAGGCGAGGAGATCAAGGCCGAGTATTCCGCCGCCCTCGACGAAAACCTGGGCAAGGCCAAGTCCCGGGAAGCCGCCAAGGCCGAGAAACGCAAAGCCGCCGCCGCCATGGCGGGAGCCGCCGCGTTCAAGGGCTCCACGGCCATCTTCCAGCCGGATTTTTCCCACACCCCCGTGACCACGGCGGTCAGTGCCGCCGCCCTTGATCAGGTCGTCCGGGCCCTCACCACCGTTCCTGATGGCTTCAAGGTCCACTCCAAGATCAAGCGCTTCATCGACGGCCGGGCCGAGGCCCACCAGCACGGCGGCCCGTACGACTGGGGCATGGGCGAGGCCATGGCGTTCGGCACCCTGCTGCAGGACGGCCTGCCCATCCGCTTGAGCGGCCAGGACTGCGAGCGCGGCACCTTCACGCACCGCCACTCGGTCTTCACGGATGTGGAGACGGGGGCAAAGTACACCCCGCTCAACCATGTGGCGGAAAAGCAGCCGCATTTCTGCGTCTACAATTCCCTGCTCTCCGAGGCCGCCGTGCTAGGCTTTGACTACGGTTATTCGATGGACTACCCCGACATGCTTTGCCTCTGGGAGGCGCAGTTCGGCGACTTTGCCAACGGCGCGCAGGTGGTGATCGACCAATTCATCACCAGCAGCGAGTCCAAGTGGCAGCGCAGCACCAGCCTCACCCTCATGCTGCCCCACGGCTACGAGGGCCAGGGACCCGAGCATTCCTCCGCGCGCCTCGAACGCTTCCTGCAGGCCTGTGCGGAGCACAACATCCAGGTCGCGAACCTCACCACGCCCGCCCAGCTCTTCCACGCCCTCCGCCGGCAGACCAAGCGCGATTTCAAGAAACCGCTGGTCATCATGGCGCCAAAATCCCTGCTGCGTCACCCGGCCGCCGTCTCGCCGCTCGCCGAATTCACCTCGGGCACCTTTCAGGAAATCATCGATGATGCTACGGCGAGCCCAAAGGCCGACCGCGTCATCCTGTGCTCCGGCAAGGTCTACTATGACCTCTGCGACTACCGCGACCGCCAGAAGGTTGAGCACACCGCGATTGTCCGGATCGAGCAGCTCTACCCGCTGCACCGCGATCGCCTCGCCCAGATCGCCGATGCCTATGGGCACAATGCCCGCCTGATCTGGTGCCAGGAGGAGCCCCAAAACATGGGCGCCTGGTCGTTCCTGGCCCCGCAGCTCGAGGAAATTTTCGGCCGCAAGGCGGTCTACGCCGGGCGCGACGCCGCGGCTTCCCCCGCCGTCGGTCTGCTTGCCCTCCACCGCATGCAGCTCGCCACCTTCCTCCAACGCGCCTTCAGTCTCTAAATTGTAGGAGGGGCTTTACGCCCCGACCTGAACACCGCACCAATTCCATCGGGGCATAAAGCCCCTCCGACAACTCTCCCCCTTCACCCTCCCCACCATGTCCCTCGAAGTCAAAATCCCCCCCATGGGCGAATCCATCACCTCCGGCGTCCTCGCCAAGTGGCACGTCACGGACGGCGCCCTGGTCAAGAAGGACCAGCCGCTCTTTGAGCTCGAAACCGACAAGATCACCTCCGAGGGCACCGCCGAGTCCGCCGGCAAGATCAGCTTCAAGGTTGCCGCCGGCACCGAGGTGAAGATCGGCCAGGTCGTGGCCACGATTGATACAGCTGTCAGCAGTCAGAAATCAGAGGTCAGCCCCGCTCCGGTCGCTCCTCCCGCCTCCAGCCTCCCGCCTCCGGCCTCCGATCAATCCCCCGCCGTGCGCCGGCTTGCCGCCGAAACCGGCCTCGATCCCGCCGCCGTCACCGGATCCGGCAAGGCCGGCCGCGTCACCAAAGGCGACATGCTGGCCGCGGCCGAGAAACCCGCCGCACTCCCTGCATCCGTATTGCCCGCCGCTGCCGCCGCTCCTGCGGCGGCACCCTCCGTAGCTTCAGCGAAGGAGAGGCAGACCCGCACCAAGATGACCAAATTGCGGCAGACCATCGCCACCCGCCTGGTCGCCGCCCAGCACGAGGCGGCCATGCTCACGACCTTCAACGAGGTCGACATGTCCGCCGTCATGGAGCTGCGGAAGAAATACCAGGAAGACTTCGTGAAGAAGCACGGCGTGAAGCTCGGCTTCATGAGCTTCTTCACCAAGGCCGTGGTCCATGCCCTCCGGGATGTGCCGGCCGTGAACGCGCGCATTGAGGGCGACACGATCGTCCAGAATCATTTCTACGACATCAGCATGGCGGTCTCAACCGACAAGGGCCTAATGGTGCCGGTCATTCGCCACTGCGACGCCCTCGGCATGGCCGACATCGAGAAGGCGATCGGCGAGATCGCCAAGAAAGCCCGCGACGGCAAGATCACCCTGGCCGATCTCGAGGGCGGCGTCTTCACGATCACCAACGGGGGCATCTTCGGTTCGATGCTTTCCACCCCCATCCTCAATGCGCCCCAGAGCGCCATCCTCGGCCTCCACGCCATCAATGAGCGCCCGATGGCCGTCAACGGGCAGGTTGTCATCCGCCCGATGATGTACCTCGCCCTCAGCTATGACCACCGCCTCGTCGACGGCCGGGAAGCCGTGGCCTTCCTTGTGAAGGTGAAACAGGTTATCGAGGATCCCGCCAGGCTCCTCATCGGAGCCTGACAGTAGCGAGCATCGAGTAGTGAGTAGCGAGTATTCCGAATAACCGCCTCCTGCTTGCCTACTCGCTACCCACTACTCACTACTCGCTACTTCCCATGTCCTCCTACGACCTCCTCGTCATCGGCGCCGGCCCCGGGGGCTACGTCTGCGCCTTCCGCGCCGCGCAGCTCGGCCTTCGGGTCGCGCTGATCGACAAGCGCGCCACCCTCGGCGGCACCTGCCTCAATGTCGGCTGCATCCCGAGCAAGGCATTGCTCCATTCCTCCGAACATGTGGCCTTTGCCCAAAAGCATGCCGCCGCGCACGGCATCAAATTCGGCTCGGTCGAAGTGGACCTGCCCACCCTGCTCAAGCGCAAGGATGAGGTGGTCGCCAAGAACGTCGGCGGACTCGCCCTGCTGGCCAAGGCCCGCAAGGTCAGCGTCGTCACCGGCACCGCCACCTTCCTCTCCCCAACCGAGATCGAGGTCGCGCCAATCGAAAATCGAGAATCCAAAATCCAAAATCCGTCGCGCTTGCGCGCGACGCACATCGTCATCGCCACCGGCTCCGCGCCCGTGGAGCTGCCGTTCCTGAAATTTGACGGCACCACCGTTGTCTCCAGCGACCAGGCCATCGCCTTCGCCACGGTGCCGAAGAAGCTTGTCGTGGTCGGGGGCGGTGCCATCGGCCTCGAACTCGGCTCCGTGTGGTCGCGCCTGGGCGCCGAAGTCACCGTCGTGGAATTTCTGCCGAAGCTCATCGCCACCTACGACGACGACATCGTCCGCAATTTCACCCGCCTGTTGCAGAAGCAGGGCCTTAAGATCGAGGTCGGCGCCAAGGTCACGGGCTTTGCCGGCGGCGTACTGACCGCCGAGCGGGGTGCGGAGAAGCTCTCCTTTCCGGCCGACAAGGTGCTCGTCGCCGTCGGCCGCCGCCCGTACACCGACGCACTCGGCCTCGACCGGGCGGGCGTCGAGCTCGATGAAAAGAAGCGCGTCAAGGTCGACGCCCATCTCCGCACCACGGCCAAGAACATCTGGGCGATCGGCGACGTCGTCGCCGGTCCGATGCTCGCGCACAAGGCGGAGGAGGACGGTGCCGCCGTCGCCGAGTGGATCGCCGGCAAGGCCGGCCACGTGAATTGGGATCTGGTCCCGGCCATCGTCTATACTCACCCGGAGGTGGCCAGCGTTGGTCTCGGCGAGGACGCCGCGAAGGCCCAGGGTCGCGCGATCCAGGTGGGCAAATTCAACTTTGCCGCGAATGGCCGGGCCATCGCCGCAGACGCAACCGACGGTTTTGTAAAGATCATCGCCGATGCCAAGACGGACAAGATACTGGGCGCGCAAATTCTGGGGGCCAACGCCGGCGAACTCATCAGCGAGGTCGTCACGCACATGGAATATGGCGGTAGTGCCGAGGATCTCGGTCGCACCATTCACGCTCATCCGACGATGAGTGAGGCCGTCAAGGAGGCCGGGCTGGCCGTGAGCAAGAGCGCCATCCACGGGCTCTGAAGGCGCGCCCGAGCCCGCCAAAGCCCGGAAATTAAAACCGATGCGTACATTGTTCCCCCACCCCGCCCTGCGGACACCCCTCTCGAGAGGGGAATTGTTGCAGGGTTTGTCTGGGTCCCCTCTGGAGAGGGGTGGCGCGAAGGCGTCGGGGTGTGTTGGCTTGTCATGGACAAGTGCTAAAACTGCAGGTTAAAGCCACGCTTCGCCCGCGCGGCTTTTTTCATGCCATCCCCGCACCACCGCCGCGCCGTCGGCCTCATGCTGCTCTCCGCCGCCTGTTTCACGGCGACCGTGCTGCTGGTCCGGGCCCTGGGGGAGATGCAGGCCGCCAACATCTGGCTGGTTTCGTGCACCCGCTTTGTGGTCGGCCTTGGCCTCATTGCCACAGTCTACTGGCGGGAGTTCCAACCCCGCCACCTGTACCAGAGCCGCAAGCTGGCCGAGCGCGGGATCACCGGCGGCATAGGGGTGTATCTCACCTACCTGACCGTCGTCAAATTGGGGGCGGGCCGGGCGACCTTCATCGGCAACACCTACGTGATCTGGGGCGCCTTGCTGGCGGCCTGGATGCTGCGGGAAAAACTGCGTCCTTCGGTGGTCCTTGGCGGCGTTGCGGCCTTGGCCGGGATCGGCCTGCTGACGAATGTGTTTTCCACCACCGCCCATCCCGGGGTCTATGATCTTCTGGCGATGGCCGCCGCCCTGCTGTCCGCTTACGTGGTGGTGACCATCCGCCAGCTGCATGCCACGGAGCACACCTCCACCATCTTCTCCGCCCAGTGCGCCTACGGCCTGCTCATCTGCGCCGTCCCGGCCGCTCTCACCTATGCACCGCTGTCCGTTTCGGCCTGGCTCATCATGCTGGCCGCCGGGATCACCGCCGGGGTCGGGCAGCTGACCATGACGCGCGCCTTTCGCGACCTGCCGGTGGCCGAGGGCTCGCTCATCCAGATGCTGGTCCCGCTCGGGATCGCCCTCGGGGGCATGATGTTTTTCGGCGAGCGATTCGCGCCGCATGAGGCCATCGGCGCCGCGCTCATCCTCGGCGGCACTGCCTATACCGCCGTGCGCAGCGCCACCACCGCCAACGCTGAAGCCGAGTAACTCGATGCTTGCGGCCGCCTGCCCGGGGCACTTGCTCGGTCCCTGACGTGAAAAAACTCATCCTCTGGGACATCGACGGCACCATCATCATCTCGCACGGCGCGGGGGTACGAGCCATGGAAAAGGCCCTCACCAAGCGCTTCGGGGTGACCTGCGACCTGACCAAGATCGACTGGGCGGGCCGCACCGACTCGTGGATCACGGGCGAAGTCTTGCGGCACACCGGACTGTCGGACACGGCACAAAACTCGCACGACTATCTCGAGACCTATCTGGAACTGTTGCCCCAGGAGCTGCGCGACGGCCGGCAGGGTCAGGTCCTGCCCGGCGTGCTTGAATTGCTCGAGATCCTGAAGCACCGGCCGGACGTCGCCCAGGGCTTGCTCACCGGCAACCTGAAGCGCGGGGCGGAGCTGAAACTGACGCACTACCAGGTCTGGCACTATTTCGAGTTCGGCGCTTTCGCCGACGATAGTCCGCGCCGCAATGACCTCGGGCCGCATGCCCTGCGTCGCGCCAAGGAGCGGCATGCCGTGGATTTCCGACCGGAGCGGACCGTGATCATCGGTGACACGCCCCATGACATCGAATGCGGGCAGGTTATCGGGGCGCAGACGATCGGCGTCGCTACCGGACGGTACAGCGTAGCGGAACTCGCGGCCCACCGGCCGACCGCGGTCTTCAAGGACTTTGCCGACACCGCCGCGTTTTTGCGCGTGATCGACGCGTTGTGATAACCATTTTTTCGAACCTTGAGATTGTAGAAGGCAGGGCGTGACCGGGACGAGTGCAGGAGCCTCGGCCGCTGGGCGCGCCGTAAGGACATTCGCGGACGGCCCGGCGGTCCGTCCCTACCAAAAGTCAGCACCGCGGCGGATATGTCGTTACTTCCGCGCGTATTCGAAGGCGCTGACCACGCCGGCCCGGAATTCCACCCGCATTTTCTCCTCCGGAGAATAATCGCCCGTGGATACCGCCACGCCGCCCCCGACTCCACTATAAGAACCACCCCCGTGGCCACCGGAATGGTAATCCCCGGTGCCCAACCCGACTCCAATGCTGAAGTGGGGGCCATTATCGCGATACATCCAGAGTTCCACCTGCCCCACCTCCGTCTGCTGTATGATCTGGCAGGACGGCTTGCCCAGGGCGAGGCGCACCATTTCCGGCGTAAAGCCAAGGTCGATCTTGCCGGCCCGAATCTTCTGCTGGGCCGCGGCGGGATATTTGACGAATGCCGCCTGATTCTCCGCAATGCGTGAATCCGGGGTGGAACAGGCGCTGAGCAGGCCGGCCATGAGCAAGAGACAAGACAGGGAATGAAAGCGCATCGTGGATTTTTGTTTGCTGCCGACCACGGTGATCGGAATAACCCATTTCGCAATCCTGCGGAGCAGGCCCGTTTCCTTTATGAAAAAATTCTCCATCGCCATCGGTTCCGACCACGCCGGCTACACCTACAAGGAGAAGATCAAGGCCATGCTGCTGGCGGAAGGCCACATCGTCCGCGACTGCGGCACCAGTTCCGAGGCGCCGTGCGATTACCCCGACTTCATCCGACCCGTGGCCCTGGCGGTCGCCGCCGGTGAAGTCGAACGCGGCATCGTCCTCGGCGGCTCTGGCAACGGCGAGGCCATCGTCGCCAATCGCATCAAGGGTGTGCGCTGCGGACTTTGCTGGAATGAGCAGGTCGCCATTTGGAATCGTTCCCATAATGACGGCAATTGCCTGTCCCTTGGGCAGCGCACGATCTCCGAGGAGGATGCCCTGAAGATCGTCAAAGTTTGGCTTGGTACTCCCTTCGAGGGAGGGCGCCATCTCGCACGGATACAGAAAATCGATCTTGCTTAAGCATTTAGAAATAAATTTGCCCCAATTTAATATTGCTTTGACATAATATCATTAGTCATTGAATTATTCCTGAATGGGAACTCGGCACCGCGGCACTAACGAAGAAATCAACGCCCTAAACGCTTTCATCAAGCTGGAGCGTGCGGCGGAGTCCGTGTCAGTTCGGATTCATGCCGTGTTGCCGGCCGCCCTCACCATTACCCAGTTTGGGGTGCTCGAGGCACTCCACCACATCGGGCCCCTTTGTCAGAGTGAACTCGCGGAAAAGCTCCTCAAGAGTGGAGGAAATCTCACCCTCGTGGTCGATAACCTGGAAAAGGCCGGCTACGTCTTGCGGGAGCGCGATCCAGCGGACCGTCGCTTCGTCGTCGTCAAGCTGACCGAAAAGGGCCAGGCCTTCATCGCCAGCCTCTTTCCCAAGGTGGTCGCCAACGTCACCCGCGAAATGGGTGCCCTTTCCTCAACCGAACTCGCCGATTTGGGTCGTCTCTGTAAAAAGATCGGTCTGCAGAGCTGATCTGCATTTTATCCCATATAATTTAACATCAAAGCTTATATGAAGAATACCACGGCCCACGGACTGCATCACATAACTGCGATCTCCTCTGACATCAGCAGAAACATGCACTTTTACACCAAGGTGCTTGGGCTGCGGTTCGTGAAGCAATCCGTCAATCAGGACGATCCCGGCACCTACCATCTCTATTATGGCGACTACACCGGCTCACCGGGCACGGCCTTGACGTTTTTCCCCTGGGCCGGACTGCGCCGCGGACGTCCCGGCAGCGGTCAAGCCTATGCCACGGGCTTTTCAGTTTCCGCCGGCTCCCTGCCCTTCTGGCAGGAGCGCTTCACCCGACTGCAGGTCGCCACCCTGCCGGTCGAAACCCGCTTCGCCGATGAGGTGCTTCCCTTCTTCGATCACGACGGGCTGCGGCTGGAACTTATCGCGACCAGTGAACCTGATCCGCGCAGGCCGGCACCCGCTGAAGATGTGCCAATGGACAAGGCGATTCGTGGGTTCCACAGCACGACCCTCGGCTTGATTGAGGCCAAACCGACCGCCACGGTGCTGACCGAAACCATGGGTTACCGGTTGCTGGGCCAGGCCGGTCACCGCACCCGCTACACCGTCGACGATGGCGGCCCCGGCAACTACCTCGACTTGCTGACCGACCCGGCCCTGCCGCGCGGCGTGAGCGGTGCCGGCACGGTCCACCACGTTGCCTTCAGGGCCAGTGACGAGGCCAATCAATCCGGGGCCCGTGCCGTGCTCGTGCAATCCGGCCTGCAGGTGAGCCCGGTGATCGACCGGGCCTATTTCAAATCCATCTATTATCGCGAACCCGGCGGCGTGCTCTTCGAGATCGCCACGGACCAACCCGGCTTCGCCATCGACGAACCGGTCGAAACCCTGGGCACCAAGCTATCGCTGCCGCCCCACCTGGAACCGCACCGCGCCGCGATTCAGGCGGCACTGCCCAAACTCAAATAAATCAACTCATAGTCATTGCGAGCCCGGCAAAGCGGGGCGTGGCAATCCAGCCGCTGGATCGCTTCGTCGCTACGCTCCTCGCGATGACAACCATGCATAAATGCCTTCCCTCTCCTATCATCATCGCTTCGTGCCCGGCACCAATCCATCCGCCCCGCCGCTCCTGTTGCTCCATGGCACCGGCGGTGACGAAAACGACCTGGTTCCCCTGGCCCAGAAATTATCGCCGGGCTCGGCCTTGCTGAGCCCGCGGGGTGACGTCAGCGAACAGGGCGCCCGCCGCTTTTTTGCCCGGCTCGCCGAGGGCAAATTTGATCCGGTTGAAGTCACGCGCCGCACGCACGCGCTGGCCGATTTCATTGGCGCGGCCACCCAGCAATATGCCCTCGATCCCACGCGCCTCATCGCGCTCGGCTTTTCCAACGGGGCCAATATCGCCGCCACGCTGCTGCTGTTGCGCCCGGAGACCCTGGCCGGCGCCGTCCTGCTTCGCCCCATGGTCGTGTTGGCGCCGGGCCAGTTGCCTGACCTGGCGCGCAAGCGGATTCTGCTCTCCTCGGGCGCCAACGATTCCATCGTGCCAAATGACCACCCCGCCCGGCTGGCCGATTGCTTCCGTTCGGCGGGAGCCACGGTCACATTGGCAACCCACGAGGCCGGTCACGGCCTGGTCCCCGGTGATCTGACGGCAATGTCCGCCTTTCTGGCCCCCGCCTGACCCACAACGCCCTGTACTTAATCCACCTGGCGGAAAAGTTTTTTCTGGACGACCCTGCGCCCCGCCGGCACCTTCTCGGGCAATGAATTTCCCCGCCACGCCGGAACTGTTTGCGCGCCGTGATATCCGGCCCGACGAGTTCGGCCAGCCGGAGAGCCTGCTCCGAATCTACGCGTGGATGCAACTCGCCCGGACCGGCGACAACCGGATCCTGGATCTCTTCCGGCAGGGTCTGATCCGCGGCACCGTGACCGGCGGCCAAGGCAATGAGGCCCTCATTGTCCCGCTGGCCCTGCTGGCGGACAAGTCGGTCGACGTGATCTCCTTTTCGCACCGCGGCTTCGGCGGGCATATTGTCTGGAGCGGCCACCTCGGCGACCACCTTTGCCAGTATTTCGCCAACAGCGGCAGCCCCACGAAGGCCCGCGAGGGGAACATCCACCACGGCGACCCGGTGAACCGCAGCCTGCCCATGATCTCCCACTTGGGAATCATGCTCTCCAATGTGATCGGCAGCACCGACTCGCAGCGCCGCCTGGGCCGGCCGGCCGTGGGCTTCGCCTTTTTTGGCGATGGCTCCTCCAGCACGGGCGATGTGCATGAGTCGCTCAATCTCGCCGCACTGCTGTCGATGCCGGTGATCTTTGTCATCGAGAACAACGCCTACGCCTACTCGACCCCCGTCTCGGAGCAGTTCGTCTCGCCGAACCTGTATGAACGGGCCAAGGGCTATGGCATCGAGGGTTTCGCCCTCGACTGCAGCGACCCGGCCCACGTCCTGCAAACCCTGGCCGCGACCATCGCTGATGTGCGCGCCAATCCCCGGCCCGTGCTGATCGAGGCCCATACCTACCGCCTGCGCGGCCATGCCGCCTACGACACCTGCGACTACATGAAGCCCGGCGAGGCCGAGGCCATCTTGGCCAAGGATCCGCTCCCCAAGTTTCGCGCCGCCCTCGTGGCGGCGGGCCAGGCCACC
>JBAXWQ010000084.1:0-12496 GCA_037128315.1 Opitutia bacterium
AGACCTATGTGCCGGACACGCGCACGGAGGGGCATGTCCCGCCGCCTTACACGCACACGGGTTACAATCGCTGGCTCGATCCGGATGGTTATCCCGCGATCAAGCCGCCCTGGGGCACGCTGAACGCGATCGATCTCAACACCGGCGAGTATCTCTGGCGCGTGCCGCTCGGGGAATATCCCGAGCTGACGGCGCAGGGCATGGCGCCGACCGGCACGGAAAACTATGGCGGCCCGCTGGTCACCGCCGGCGGTCTCGTGTTCATCGGGGCGAGCAAGGACGAGATGTTCCGCGCGTTCGACAGCCGCACCGGCCGCGAACTCTGGCGGGTTCCGCTGCCGGCGGGCGGTTACGCGACGCCCGCGACCTACGAGGTGGGCGGCCGGCAGTACATCGTGATCGCCTGCGGCGGCGGCAAGATGGGCACGAAGAGCGGCGACGCCTACGTGGCCTTTGCGCTGCCGAAGAAATAGGGACCGCGCCGCGGAGGGGTGTTCGCACTACTCCGTTAAGGGGTTCGACCCAGCACACCCCGCCCTTCGGGCACCCCTCTCCAGAGGGGATCTCAGCAAACGCTTGTCTGGGTCCCCTCTGCAGAGGGCCTCGGCCGTGAGCTCGGCCGAACGGGTGGCGCGCAGCGACGGGGTGTGACGCTGCACATGCGGAGTAGTGCGAGAAGGATTTCCCGGGATAAATCCCGCTTGGCCCGCACCCGGGATGAATTATAGTGGTTCCATCCCCTCTATTATATGAGCCGACCCCACCGCCGACTGTACCGTTGCCTTGTCACCCTGCTGGCCCTTGGCTTCGCCCCCCTGGCCCTGGCGGCTGGCCAGGAATGGAAGGATCCCCAGGGGAATGCCTTCAAGGCCGAGGCCAATGAGGTGCTCGGGCCGCTGGGGCTGTTTCAGACCAGCCGCACCGGCAGCCGCCTGCTGCCATGGCGGGCGTTGTCCCCGGCGGACTGCGTCCGCTTCGACGAGACGGCGCGCCGCCTGCCGGCCCGCGCCGCCGACTGGGCGCAGGGCAAAAGCCGCCTGAGCCTGGAACTCAAGGGCCGGGTGAGCCGGGTCGAGGGTGAACAGCTGGTGCCCGCACTATTCGCGGGCCGGCCGGAACCGCAATTTTTGATCGTGTTTTATGCCAATAATTCGGTGGGGAAATCCTGGGACATGCTGGGCCATGCGGTCGAGCCGTTCAACCAGCTCAAGCAGGCCTTTCCCGGACAGAGCGAAGGCCTGTTCTTCGGGATGTGGCACAAGTTTGATGAGCACCGGGACATGGCGCTCCAAATGAAACTGCCCTGGCTGGTCGCGGATTTTGCCGAGGAGAACCACCTGACCTCAGTCGTCCAGTTCGCCCCGCTGTCGGACAAGGAATCCTTCAGTCTGGTCGTGCTGAACCGCGACGGCGTCCCGATCTTTTCCGCTTCCAACCCGGACAATGCGGCGATCGACAAGGTATTCGCGGACCTCACCGGACTGTTGGAACTCATGCGGCCGGGCAATCCCCGGGGTTGGGCGGACCGGGCGCATTATCTGCGCGCGGTCCAGCCGGTGGCCTATGCCGCGGGCCAGGCTGATCCCGTGCTGGTGGGCAATCCCCTCGTGCCGGAGGGGCTCAGGAAAAACAAGGTGTCGCGCGTCGACGCCACCCTCACCGTGGCGGCCGACGGTTCGGTCACGGCCGTGGCGCTCAAGCCCGAGGCGAACGTTTCCGCCAAGATGTCCGCCGCCCTGGTCGATGCCCTCAAGCAGGCCTGTGTCTTCGTTCCGGCGGTCGACCACGGCAAATTTGTCGACGGCACGTATCATTACGTCCTCGAGGTGCCATAGGGGATGGCGGTCACGGCGACCCGCGCGCCGCCTCACGCCCGCGCATTCCGCTGCCGCAGGTAGTCGAGCAGCACGGCCACGACGATGATGCCGCCGGTCACGATCTCCTGCACCCAGTTCGCCAATCCCACCTTCGTGCAGCCATTCGCCACCACGGTCATGATGAGCGCCCCCACGAGAGTCCCCGTGACCGTGCCCTGTCCGCCACTCAGGCTGGCGCCGCCGATGACGACTGCGGCGATGATGTTCAACTCCAGTCCGGCGGCCGTGGTCGGGTCGCCGCCGGTCAGGTAGGCAAATTGCAGCACCGCGCCGAGCCCGGCAAAAGCGCCGCCCAGCACGTAGACCATCAGCTTGACCCGTTCGACCGGCACGCCGCACAACCGGGCCGTCAGCTCGTTGGAACCGACGGCAAACACATGCCGGCCGAAGCGCGTGTGGCGCAGCATCAGGGCCACGGCGACGGATAGCCCGAGCATCAGCCACACGCCGCCGGGCAGGCCGGTGCGGCCGAGGCTCATCAGGCCGTTGAGCCAGGTTTCGTCGGGGTAGATGGGCTGCTCGCCGGCCAGACCCTTGGCGGTGCCGCGCAGGGTGCCCATCATGCCGAGGGTGACGACGAACGGCAGCAGGCGCAACCGGGTGATCAGCAGGCCGGAAAAACCGCCGCACAGTGCCGCGGCGCCGATGCCGCCGAGCGCCGCCAGGCCCGCCGGCCAGTGGCGTTCCAGCAGCAGCGAGATGACCACGGTGCCAAGGGCAATGATGGAGCCGACCGAGAGATCAATGCCGCCGGCGATGATGACCAGCGTCATGCCGAGGGCGGAGATGCCGATGACGGCCGTCTGCTGCAGGATGATTGCGAAGTTGTCGCGCGAGATGAAAGTCTCCGGGCGCAGGGCGGCGAAGAGGGCGCAGACCACGACCAGGCCGAGCAGCGGACCGAAGGCGGTCAGGGTCCGGCGCAGCCAGGATTTTTGGGCGGGCTCACTCATGGGAAATCAGGCGGCGGCGCCGGTGGCGGCGAGCATGATGCTGTGTTCGGTCCACTCGGCGACCGGCCGGGCCGGGCCGAGCACCCCGCGGCACATCACCGCGATGCGGTCGCAGGTGCCGAGCAGTTCCGGCAGGTAGCTGCTGACCATGAGCACGGCCTTGCCGTCGCCGGCGAGCCGGTCGATCAGCCGGTAGATGTTTTGCTTGGCCCCGATGTCCACGCCGCGGGTCGGCTCGTCCAGCAGCAGGACCTCGGCGTCGTTCCGGAGGAGCCGGCCGAAGGCGATTTTTTGCTGGTTGCCGCCGGAGAGGGCGCCGATCGGCTGATCCGGACCCGCGCAGCGCACTTCGAGGCGGTCGATCCAGCCGCGGGTTTCCGCCGCCAGGGCCGCCGGCTGCAGAATCCCGGGCAGGCGGGGCAGCGTGAGGTTGTTTTCGAGGCTGAGGTTGAGCGCCAGGCCCTCCGCCTTGCGGTCCTCGCTCAGCAGGCCGGTACCCTGCTGCCAGCGCAGCAAGGGCGAGCCCGGACCGGCATGCACGCCAAAGCGCACCGTGCCGGACCGCAGGGGGTCGAGCCCGAATAGGGTGCGCAGCAGTTCGCTGCGGCCGGCGCCGACCAGGCCGGCCAGGCCGAGGACCTCGCCGCGCCGTAGCGCAAAGGAGGCGGCGAGCGGGCGGGGTGCTCCCGCCAAGGCCTTGACCTCGAGCACGACGGCTCCGGCGGTGCGTGGCGTGCGGGCGTAAAGATCCTCCACCTGGCGCCCCACCATCAGCTGAGCCAGCTGGTCCACGGTGGTGTCGGCGGTCCGCCCGCGGGCCACGCTCGCGCCGTCGCGCAGGACCGTGTAGTTGTCCGACAACGCCGTCACTTCCTCGAGATAATGGGAAATATAGATGATGGACCGGCCCTGCGCGCGCAGCCGGCGGATCAGGGCAAACAGTCTTGCGGTGTCGGCCTGCGTGAGGCTGCTGGTCGGCTCGTCGAGCACAAGGACCCGGCACCCGAGCGCCAGGGCCCGGGCGATCTCGACGAGTTGCTGTTCCGCCACGCTGAGGACCCCGGCGAGGGCGGTGAGTGGGATGTCGGGCCGGCCCAGTTCGGTCAGGGCGGCCCGGGCGGTCGCAAGTGCGGCGGAGTGGTGCAGCAACCCGCGGCGGAGGGGCTCGGCGCCCAGCACGATGTTGTCCGCCACGGTCAAATGGGGGGCGATCGCCAGTTCCTGGTTGACCATGACCACGCCGGCCTGGCGCGCCTCCAGCGGATTGCGCGGGGCGTACCGTCGGCCTTCCAATTCCATCTGGCCCTCGTCCGCGGCCTGGGCGCCGGACAAAATCTTCATCAGGGTGCTCTTGCCGGCACCGTTCTCCCCGACCAGCGCCTGGACCTCGCCCGGTCCGACGGAAAAATCCACGCCATCGAGCGCGATGGTGCCGCCAAAGCGCTTTTGGATGCCCGCCAGGCGGAGCCTCGGGGGAGGCTGGGAGATTTTGAAATCGGGCAGCATGAAATCTCTCATCGTGAAATTTCGCTCAGCGCGGCTTGCCGGTTTTGGCGGTCTGCACGGATTTGCCGATGATGCGGCAGAGTTGCTCGGCAGTTCCAAGGCGTGTCTTCAAACCCAACACACCCCGGCGCGGTGCGCCACCCCTCTCCAGAGGGGACCCAAGCATTTGTTTTTGCTGGCTGGGATCCGCTCTAGCAGAGGGGGCTTGTCGGGCCGTAGCGCTTGGCGAAGGCTGATGCCCGACAGGGCGGGGTGTGTCGGGCGACGTAAGCTTTTTAATCAGCGATGTCATACGATGACAGTTTGCAAACACGCCCTCGATTCCAGATGCCCGACTTTCAGTTTTCAAGATTCCCTATTTTCCCACGATCGCCTCTACCTCGGGGGTATGTCGGTTGGCCGGGGTCACCAGCAGGCAGCCGGTGTCGATGGCGGTCTCGAATTTTTCGCCCCGGATGGACTTCACGACGGTGACGACCCCGAGGTAACCCATGCGGCTGGGATTCTGCGCCACCAGCGCGGCGATCTCGCCCTTGCCCAGGGCGGCCAGCAGGGGCGGCGAGGTGTCAAAGCCGACAAAGGTTTTTTTGCCGATCAGTCCGGTCTGCCGCAAGGCCAGCAGCATCCCCTGGGTGGTGGATTCATTGGGACAGAAGATGCCGTCGGTCTCGCGCAGCTTGTCGATCAGGTTCATCGCGGCGTCCTGGGCCGTGGACACCGTGGCCCCGCCGTAGCGGTTCTGCAGGATCACGGTGATGCCGGGGTGCCGGGACATGCTGGCCAGGAAACCGGCTTCCCGGGCGGAGGTGCTGGCCTGACCCTCGGCGAGCCGCAGCAGCACGACCTTGCCCTTGCCCCCGAGGAGGCGGGCCAGTTCTTCGCCACCGATCTCGCCGCCGTGGAAATTGTCGGTCGCGACGTAGCTGATGAAATCCTTGCCCACCTCCCCCTTGAGGGAGGAGTCGATGATGACGACCGGGATATTATGCGCGGCCGCACTCCGCACCGGGCCGCGCAGGGCGGTCTCGTCACTCGGGGCCAGGACAATGCCGGAGACTTTCGAGGCCACGAAATCCTGCACGACCCCGATCTGCTGGGCGCGGTCGTCCTCCTTGAGCGGGCCCTTCCAGATGATCTCGACTCCGAGTTCCGTGCCGGCCTGGCGGGCGCCCGCCTCGACCGACTTCCAGAAATTATGGGTCGTGCCCTTGGGAATCACGGCGATTTTTTCGCCGGCAGCGTGTGAGCAGGGGGCAAGAACCAGGACAAGCCCCAGGAGGGGCAGCAGTTTTTTCATGGGGTAGATTGGCCGCGAACGAGCGGCATGAAGAAGAACGAGGCCTAGCTTTTCAACCCCCATGTTGCCGTATGGCAATGAAAGACTCATTTCGCTGTTGCCCGGTCGGATTGGGCATAAAATGCTCATTTCTGCATGCTTCATATTGTCCTGGAAGAACCCGGCCGGTTGGTGGCCGCGGACCGACCGGAACCGGTCGCCGAACCGGGGACGGCCCTGGTGCGCGTCCACCGCATCGGCATCTGCGGCACCGATCTGCATGCCTATGCGGGGCGCCAGCCTTTTTTTAGTTATCCCCGGGTGCTGGGCCATGAATTGGGCGTCGAGGTGATTGATCCGGGAGATGCGCCGGGCGGACTCCGGGCCGGCGACCGTTGCGCGGTCGAGCCGTATCTCAACTGCGGCCACTGCATCGCTTGCCGGCGCGGTCGCTTCAACTGTTGCGCGTCGCTCCAGGTGCTCGGCGTGCACGTGGATGGCGGCATGAGGCCATGGCTGCGGGTGCCGGTGAACAAGCTGCATCGCTCCACCCAGCTGGACTATGACCAGTTGGCGCTGGTCGAGACACTCGGCATCGGCGCGCATGCGGTCGAGCGCGGCGCCCCGACCCCGGACGATTTCATTTTGGTCATCGGGGCCGGCCCCATTGGTTTGTCTGTCGTGCAGTTTGCGCGGCTCTGCGGGGCGAAACTTGCGGTGATGGATATCAGCGACACGCGCCTGGAGTTTTGCCGCTCCCTGCCGGGGGTCGCCGCCACCCTCAAGCCGGGAGCGGGTGCGCTCGATGAACTGCGCCGGATCGGGGGCGGCGACCTGCCGACCTGCGTCTTCGATGCGACCGGCAACCCCCAGTCGATGGCAGCCGCCTTCACTTTCCTCGCCCCCGGTGGCCGGCTGGTGTTCGTTGGACTGTACCCGGGGGAGATTGCCTTCAATGATCCCGATTTCCACCGGCGGGAACTGACCATCCTGGCGAGCCGCAATGCGCTGCCTTCCACCTTTCAGCATGTCATCCGGATGGTCGAGGAGGGGCGGGTGGATACCCGTCCGTGGATCACGCATCGCTTTTCGCTGGCAGAGATCCCGCTCGTGTTCGGCCCCAAGATTGCCGGCAATCCGGCCGTGCTCAAGGCGATGGTTGAGGTGCCGGATTAGCGAGAAGGGAAACCGAACTGCAACCTGAAGTTCGCGACGCGCTTGTAATCGGCCACGTGCTCGTCGCGCCGGCCGATTACCAGGCCGAAGCGGCGGACCGCGGAGGGGTCAGGATTTGATGCCATAAAATTGAGCACAGGTGCCGCCCAAAATCGCCTCGCGTTCCGCCGGGCTGAGCCGGGCCGTCCAGTCGATCACGACCTGCATCGTCGCCGGATAGGTCGCCGCGCAGGTGCACACGGGCCAGTCGGAGCCGATCATCAGCCGCTGTGGGCCGAAAAGCTCCAGGGCGATGTCGAGGTAGGGGAGGAGCTGATCCGGCTGCCATGTGGTCCAGTCGACCAAGGTGACCAGGCCGGATAGCTTGCAGAAAACATTGGGCCGTCGGGCCAACTCGGCCAGATCTTCCCGCCAGGGAGAAAAAAGGTGTTCCGCGATTGCCGGTTTGGCGAGGTGATCCACGACAAACGGCTGCCCCGGCAAGGCGTCGACCAGTGCGGTGGCCGGGCGCAGATGCGGGGGCTTGAGCAGCAGATCGTAGGTAAGCCCGTATTTTTTCAGCAAGCCGACGCCGCGACAGTGGGCCGGCGAGTTCGCAAACCCAAGGTCGGGCCGGTCATGAATCAGCATGCGCAGTCCGCGCAGCTTCGGGTTGGCAGTGGCGCGGATGAGGTCGCGCTCCACGCCCGGGTCAAGCAGGTCGAGCCAGCCCACGACGCCCCGGATGATGGGGTGCAGGGCGGCGAGTCCGAGGAGGTAGTCGGTTTCCTGCGGCAGCTCGCGCGCTTGCACGGCAATGCAGCCTGTGAACCCGAGGCCGGCGAGAAGCGGGGCGAGCTGCGGCGGACCGAAGTCGCGACGCAGCGCGGCGCATTCGTCGGTCATCCACACATAATCGGTGGGGGGGCTGGTGTAGTCCCAAAAGTGCTGGTGGGAATCAAGGCGCATCAGAACCAGTCCTGATTGGAGGTGGGTCGCAGCATCGCCTGGACCGTCTGGACCAGCGCGGGATCATAGGGCTCGGCGGCCCACTCGACATTGCGGCGGACGGTGACCGGGTTCGAGCTGCTGAACATGGTTGTTGGTATCTCCGGGTGCTGGCTGGAAAATTGCAGCGCCAGCTTACTGATATTGGTGCCCTGGCGGGTGCAGTATTCGGCGGCCTGCCGGAACAGGGCGCGCTGGGCCGGGGTCGCGGGGTGCCAGGCCGCCGGTCCGCGGTCGGTGAGCAGACCCATGCCGAAGGGCGAGGCGTTGATCAGGCCGATGCCTTTTTCCCGCGCGACCGGCAGCAGATCGAGCAGCCGGGTGTCGTGCAGGCAGTAGTGATTGTGGACCAGCCCGGCGTCGACGGGGAGCGACGCAAAAACGCGGTGCCACAAGTCCATTGGGAAAATGCCAAAACTCACGGCCCCAATGCGGCCTTCGCGCTTAAGCTCGGTCACCGCCTCGAAGCCCTCGGACAGCGCCCACTCTGTGTGTTTGCGGCCGAGGTACTCGATGTCGTGGAGGTGAATGAGATCGAAGTAGTCGGTACCGAGCCGTGCGGCACTCTCGTCCAGCGAGGAACGGATGCGGGCCCGGGAATAATCGAGGGTGTCATCACCGTATTTTGCGGGGTTGGTGTATTTGCCGACCTTGGTGGAAAGGTAATAGCTGGACCGCGGAACACCCTGGAGCGCCCGGCCGAGCATGGTCTCCGACCGGGTGCCGCCGTAGGCGGGCGCGACATCGAAATAGTTAATACCGAGGTCGAGGGCGGCGTGCACCGCCTTGATCGCCTCACCTTCATCGACAGCATGAAATACGGCGCTCAGCGAAGAGGCGCCGAAGCTGAGGCGGGAAACTTGCAGCCCGGTTTGGCCGAGCCGGTGATAGTTCATTCGTGATGGGTTTGATACCCCGGAGCTTGCTCCGGCTTGGCTGGGTTGTAGGAGCCTGCTTGCAGGCGATTTGAGGCGTCTATTGACGGACCACATGTTGAATCGCTTGCAAGCAAGCTCCTACAAATGTGATCAGATGTAACAGGCATCGGGTGTTGGCGTTGGTTTTGTCAAATGCCCCAGAGCTTGATCCGGGGATGTTTACCGGGACTCTTGGATTTGGCGCAGGCCGTCCAGATTGCGCCGCAGGACGAGTTCAACGTCTTCACCTTCAGTATGGCCGAGGATGCCGATAGCGCCCTGATAGCCTGAACTCTGCAGCAATTTGATCATGCCCCTTTCCGCGGTGCCGGTGCCGAGCGGCAAAATCATCGGGCCTTCCGGACGCAGGCCGTCGAGGTTGACCACGCGCAGATAGGGCAGCATGCGCGGCAGCAGCGCCGGGAACCGGGCAATCTGACTGTGCCCATGGTGGAAATTATAGATCAGGCCCAGGGCCCGGTCGCCCGCGGCGGCGATCACCTTCAGCTGGTTCTCGGGTTCGCCGAACCAGTCGCCGTGGTTGTAGAGATTGACGGTGCTGCCCGTGATCAGGGCCTGCGCCCGGAGATAGGACACCATGGCGGCGGCTTTTTTCACGCGGGCGGCATCATCCAGTCCATCAAAGAAGTTGGCGTTGAAACCCACCCAGTACTCGACGGAGAGCTTGGCCTGCACCACTGCATTGATCACGGCCCGATTGGCGTCGTTGAGCAGGCCGGGTCGGTCGGTCTTGTCGTCAACCCAGAGCCAGACCGCGCGGAGTTGCACGCCCGCCTCGCGGGACAACTTGATTTCCTCCGGCAGGTCCTTGAGGTGCTGCTGTCGCCAGTCCCATGCATATTGGGAGAAGCCCAGTCGCCGCAGCATCGCGAGTCGGTCGGCGGGCGTGCGATTGAGGCGGTCGTAGGGCACGATGCACCACGCCAGCAGATTGGTCGGGGCCAGCAGGGATTCAGCACCGGTGATCTTCAGCACATAGGCGAAGCGCCCGACGGGTTGCGTCGGCAGATGCACGGTCACGCCGGTGGCACTGTTTTCCCAGGTGAGCTTCTCCGTGGAGCCGACCAGTTCGATCCGGGCGGCGGCGGTGAGTGACTTGATGCGGGCGATCCGGTCGGACGGCCAGCCCATCAAAATCGCGTACAGCGTGTCACCCTTGGTGGTGAAGCGCAGGTCGGCCGCCGTGAAGGCATTCGTCGGCTGCTTGAAATCGCCCCCGGTCACAAGCGTCGGGCCCTCGGCGGCGGTGTGCCACGGACGCGTGCCGTAGATGGCCTCGCCGTTCTGCTTCAGCCAGGCGCCGACGTTGGTCAACGTTTGCCGCTGGTCGTCGGGCAGGGTGCCGTCGGGCCGCAGGGAGACGTTGAGCATGAGGTTGCCGTTCTTGCTGACGATATCAGCGAGATTGTGCACCACCATCTCGTCGGTCAGCTCGGCCGGCAGGCTGTCGATGAACCAGTTGTTGTTGAGCGAGGTGTCGGTCTGCCAGGGGAACGGCCGCAGGCGGTCGCTCTGGCCCTTCTCGATGTCGAGGACGATGGCGCTCTCATCGGGCACCGTGCCGGGCTCCCACACCTTGATGTTGAGCACGGCATTGGGGTTGGTGTTGTAGAAGTGGGCGGCGGTGCGCAGGCCGTAGCCGGCGAGCGGCATGGGCGAATCGAAGTAGAGCAGGTCGGGCTGGTAGTCGTCGATGAGCTGCTGGGTGCGGGCGAACCACTTTTCCATGAAGGCCAGCCGCTGGGCGCGGTATTTTGCGCTGTCGGCGAACGGTCCGAGTTCGTTGGGCTCCTGCTTCGCGTGCGGCGGTCCGTAGAGGTCGGCCGGGTCGTAGCCTTCCCACCACTTTCCCTTACCGTCGGCCTTTGTCAGGTTGCCGTCGTAGGGTACGCCCTGGAGCGGGCCGGTGGTGTCGGCGCCGTGCGCTGGATCGAACCAATCCCAGCTGCGGTCGGCATGCGACGAGACGCCGAAGTGCAGGCCGTGGCGGACGGCGGCGTCGCGCCATTCCCGGACAATATCGCGCTTGGGTCCGAGGTTGACGGAGTTCCACGGCTGAAATTTGGAATCATAGAGGTCGAAATTATCATGGTGCACGGCGACCGGCACAATGTAGCGGGCGCCGATCTCCTGGTAGAACTTCACCAGTGCATCGGGATCCCAGTGTTCCGCCTTCCAGTGCGGGATCAGGTCCTTGAAGCCGAAGACGGAGGGATGCCCGTAGGTCGCGACGTGGTGTTCGTAGGCGCGGCCCCATTGGGCGCCGGTCTGCAGGTACATCTGGCGGGCGTACCAGCCGTCGTTGGCGGCGGCGGGCAGGCTCTGCACGCCCCAGTGCATGAAGATGCCAAACTTGGCGTCGCGGAACCAAGCCGGCACGGAGTAGCCGGCGAGCGATGGCCAGTCGGGAGTATACGCGCGATCTGCGGCCTGAGCAGGTTGAGGCACGGTTACTGTGACGAGGGCAAGCAAGGCCATTGCGAAACAAGAAGTGCGCATGATCAGGGTGGGGTTGGGCCTACTATATGAAAACGCTCATCTGCCGGGAATGAGTTTGGTTGTTTCCGAATTGAATGAGGGGTGCGACTTGCGACCGGCCCGGTGGTCTCTGCCTCGGCCGCGCTCAGCGCTCGGATGCAAATTGCCCCGGCGGCGCGTAGTTACGGGCAATGTCGTCGAGCACGAGCACCCAGTCGGGACCATAAGATGGGCTGGTGAATTCCTTCCTGGCACTGCCGTCGATCACGCCGAGTGGATGCGCGAAGCCGGTGCGAGGATCGAACCACCACGCCTTTAGTTTCGCGCCGCGAAGTTTGCCGAGGTCGATCGTGGCGGTCTGGTCGCTGGTGGGATAATAGATCATCGCATACGTGCCCTCGCGGTCGCGGCTCGCGGTGATATGCAGTGCGCCGCCCGAGGAAGGATTCGAGACCATCGTCGGATCCGGGATACGCGTGAAGAACGGCCGCGACTCGATCAGTTGGCGAAGGTAGATCATCTGGCTCCCGCCCGGACGGTGAAGGGCGTCGATCCAGTCGCGATCAGCGTGGTTGATGACGTCGTTGCGGCTGCCGACAAAGCCCCAGATCGCGTGGTGTCCGTAGGTGACCCCGCAGGCGCCCGCGAGGACCGAGCGGTAGCATTGCTTGCGCACGTCGTGGTCGCGGAAGTAGCCCAGCGCCGGATCCCACCGCGGCCAGGGACTGACGGGGTGGTCCTCGTAGTTGGGTTCGAGGTCGAGCGTCGGCTTCGCGGGAGTGAGGGCGTAGTCGCGGGCGACGAGATCCCAGACCGGCAGGTCGTGGCCGCCCCCGTGGCCGCTTTGCATGCCGTTCACCGATAGCCAGGATTCATGCGGCATCATCACCGAGGTGGTGAGTTCGCCGCCGCAGGGGTGATAGAGGCAAACCGGTGTCGTGCCCGTGCCCTCGGCCAGCCCGGCGGCCATCTCGCGCCAGATCGGGCGCCAGTCGGTGTCGACGGGGAAACCGGTGGCCTTCGCCTGGTTCTGCGGCCACGCATCGGGCTTCGTCGCATCGAGCACAGCCGGCCGATCCCCCCCGAGCATCCAGACAACGTTGGTGCGGCCTTTCAGTTTGCCGCCGAGGTAGCGCGCGTAGGCGCGGACGACGGGCAGCTTATCTAGCGTGAAAATTTTAGGTCCGGCGCCCCACGGCGCGGTGAGCTTGTCGCCCCACGCCGGGAGCAACGCGACATAGAGTCCGCGGGCGGCGGCTTCGTCGACGATCTGCACGATGCGATTGAAGTATGCCTCGCTGGGTT
>JBAXWQ010000085.1:0-12270 GCA_037128315.1 Opitutia bacterium
TCGGTGGAGGCGTTTGTCGAGCTGATGAATGCCAAGGCCCGTGAGCTGGGCATGACCCACACCACCTTTCGCACGCCCCATGGTTTGCCGCCGCCCAGCCGCCGGGTGGATGATGGTGACCTGACCACCCCGCGGGATTATGCGCTGCTCTGCCGTTACCTGGTCGCGCAAACCGAGGTGTTAAAATACTCGTCCGTCCGCAACCGCGACTTTGGCGCCGAGCGCAAGCAGGGTCCGCAGCACATGAAGAATCACAACAACCTCCTGGGCAAAGTCACGGGGGTTGATGGTCTGAAGACAGGCTATACCGAGAAGGCCGGGTACTGCCTGAGCGCCACCGCCGAGCGCAATGGCCGGCGGGTCATCGTCGTCGTCATGGGATCCCTCGGGCCCAACGGCCAGAAGGACCTCGGCAAAACCCGCGACCTCAAGGCGATTGAACTGATTGAGCGCGGGTTCGCGGCCCTGCCGGCCGCCTCCGCCGTAAAGTCCATCGCCGCCGCGCCGGCCCTGCCCGGGTCGGCCCCCGAGGCGCCGACGATCAAGACCGCCGCGCCGCCGGCCGCCAGCCCCGAACAAGCCTCGACCGCGGCCGGCACCGCCTTTACTTTTCGCGTTATCACCCCTGAGAAAAAACCATGATTGCTCTTGTCCTCCGTCGTTCTGCCTTCCTGACCCTTGCCCTGCTCGCACTCGGAGCCGCCCCGCTGCATGCCCAGCGCGAGAAACTGCCGCTGGAGGACCTCGATATCGTCGAGCAACGGTGGCCGGACACCAAGCGCACCTACACCGGGCTCCGCTACATCGTACTGCAGCAACCAGCCAAGGACAGTCCGAGCCCCAAGGCGGGCATGATGGCGACCGTCCTCTACAAGGGCATGCTTTTGAACGGCACGGTATTTGATCAATCACCCGATGCGGCTCATCCGCTGAAAGCCCGCATTGGCCGGGGCGAACTCATCGAGGGCTGGGACGAGGCCCTGCAGCGGATGCACAAGGGCGAGAAATGGCTGCTGATCGTGCCGCCCGAGATGGCTTACGGCTCCCGCGGCAAACCGCCGAGCATTCCCCGCCGCGCCACACTGGTCTTTGAGATGGAGCTGGTCGATTTTGCGCAGGACTAACCGGCGTCAGCGCATCATTTCGGCCAACGGGGCCTGGATGGCCTCGGCCCAGAGCTGGTAGCCCGCGGCCGTCGGGTGCAGCTGGTCAGGCATGATGGTCCACGGGATCCTTCCATCCCGGCCGAGGAAGATGGCGTTGGTGTTGAGGAAGCGCACGGTTTTGCCGTCGTCCAGCTTGGCGAGCAGGGCGTTGGCGCGGTCGTTGGCCGCCACACGCTTGGCGCCGTCCGCGATGGCGGCTTCAGTGATCAGACCGTCGGGGTTGCGCCGAGCGTCGCGCGGAATGATGGCCAGCAGGAGCACTTTCACCCCGGGGATCTTGGTCTTGGTCAGATCGATGATTTTTTTGACGGCGTCGGCAATCTGCTCGCCGGTGTACTCCCCGGAGTTGTTGGTGCCGATCATGAGGACAACAACCTTTGGGCTGATGCCGTCGAACTCGCCGTTCTCGATGCGCCAGATGACATGCTGGGTCTGGTCGCCGCCGATGCCGAAATTGGCGGGATGGTAGGGGCCGAAATAGTGTTCCCAGATATGCGGGGCCTTGCCCCAGCCCTCGGTAATGGAGTCGCCGAGGAAGAGCACGCCGATCGGGCCGCTCTTCCCGCGGGCGAGAAACGACTCATGCAATTCGAAAAAGCGGGCGTTACCGGTCTTCGGGATGGCGGCTGAGGCGTCGACCGGCGCCGGCGGCACGACGGCCATGGCGGGCACGACGGCCGGTGTCTGGGCCAGGGCGATGGTCACCATCGCCGCGAGTGCGGGCAGCAAGTAGAAACGTAATGTTTTCATCGGGAAAGGCCGAGGGTAGGGAGAGCTGCGATCAAGCGCAAGAGCCCGCAACAGGGTTAGCCGGCCTTGACCGACTTGAGCAAGGCATGACGCTGCATCCAGAAACCGTCGGCCGAGTACAGGATCAAGCCGCACCAGATGAACCCGTAAGCCTGGAGATGGGTGGCATTGAACGTTTCCCGATAGATGAAATAGCCGATGAGAAACTGCACCGTGGGGGCGAGGTATTGCAGCAGGCCGAGCGTTGTCAGCCGGATGCGCTGGGCGCCGTAGGCGAACAGCAGCAGGGGTATCGCGGTCACTACCCCCACACTCAGCACGAGAACATGGTGCCAGGCGTCCACCCGGCCGAGCGCCCCGGTGCCGGTATGGTGCCACCACAGGAGCAGGCCGGCCGCCACGGGAAAAAGAATGAGGGTCTCGACCGTAAGGCCGGTGATGGCACCGAGCTGGGATTTTTTCTTCAGGAGACCGTAACCCGACCAGGTCGCGGCGATGGACACCGCAATCCACGGCACATGGCCCAGGCGCACGAGCAGGGTGACGACCCCCGCCGCCGCGAGGCCGATGGCCAGCCATTGCGGGGGCCGCAGCCGTTCATGGAGCAGCAACGAGCCGAGGGCCACGTTCACCAAGGGCACGAGAAAATAGCCGAGGCTCGACTCGATGACATGGCCGCTGTTCACCGCCCAGACATACACCGTCCAGTTCGCCGCCAGCAGCAGGCTGCTCAGCAGGTTGAGGCCGACCAGCCGCTTCTGCGCAAAAGCCAGCCGCAGGTCCCCGAATTTTTTCTGCCACGTGAGTACGCCGAGGAGAAAGAGCAGCGACCAGACGATGCGATGCATGATGAGCTCGATCGCCGCGACCGACTGCATCTGCTTCCAATAGACCGGCACCAGCCCCCAAAAGAGGAAGCTGCTGGTGGCGGCCAGGGCGCCGCGCGCGGCGCCGGGATGGGCGGGAGTTTTGGACAAGGTCGGGCAAGGTGATGCCCCCGGGTGGCGGCGTCAACTGATCCGAGCGGGGTGGGGGATGGGCGAACGGCCGCGGGGATCGGCGGCCCTGCTTGGACTAGCGGTGCACCGGATGGGGCCGGCCGGCATCGTCGATCGCGACGTAGGTAAACACGCCTTCCGTCACGCGGAGCAGTTGGCCGTCACCGCCGCGCTGCACCCAGGCCTCGACATCAATCTTCATGGAGGTGCGGCCGACTTTGACCAGCGAGGCGTGGCAGTTGACGATGTCGCCGACATAGACGGGATTGAGGAAAGCCATGCCGTCGACGGCGACCGTGGTCACGCGGCTGCGGCACAGGTTGCGCGCATAGATGGCGGCCCCGAGATCCATCTGGGACATCAGCCAGCCGCCGAAGATGTCGCCGTTGGCGTTGGTGTCGGCGGGCATCGCAATTGTGCGGATGACGAGTTCGCCATGGGGCTCGGACGGTAGGATGGGGTCGCTCATGCCGGGACGATAGGCGGACCCGGTGCCGACTGGCAAGCGCGGCCCGGGCGCGCCGACTTTGGCGTTGTTTTCAGAGGCACAGACCGGATAGTAGGCGCAACATGTCAGCCCCAGCCCAGGTCGCGATTCGGCGTTTGCTCAGCGAGATCGGGACCGTCGACTACGTGGGGATCGAGGAGCGGGTGGCCAAATACGGCACCCGCAGCATTAAGAAAGGCGCGAAACTTTTTGGCCTCAAGCTCGCCACCTCGATGATCGATCTCACCACGCTGGAAGGGAAGGATACCCCCGGCAAGGTCGAGTCCCTCTGCCAGAAGGCGATCCGGCCCCACGAGAATCCCGCGGTGCCCCAGGTTGCCGCCGTGTGCGTCTACCCGGCGATGGTCAAGTATGCCGCGCGCCACCTCGCGGACACCGCGATTCGCGTCGCGTCGGTCGCCACCGCTTTCCCGTCCGGCCAGGCGCCGCTCAAGACCCGCCTCGCCGAGGTGAAGGCCGCCGTGGGCGACGGCGCCGACGAGATCGACATGGTCATCAACCGCGGCGCGTTCCTCGCGGGTGAGTACCAGCTCGTCCAGGATGAGATTGTTGCGGTCCGGGAGGCCTGCGGCGAAGCGACCCTCAAGGTCATCCTCGAGGTCAGCGAACTTGAGACCTACGACAACATCCGGGCCGCCTCCTTCCTCGCCATGCGCGTGCTGCGGCCGGGCGACTTCATCAAGACCAGCACCGGCAAGACCTCGCTCAACGCCACGCTGGGCAACAACCAGGTCATGCTCGAGGCCATCCGCGACTTCTACCTCGCCACCGGGATCCCGATCGCCATGAAACCGGCCGGTGGCATCCGCACGGCGAAGCAGTCGCTCACGTTCCTCATCGCCGTCAAGGAGACGCTCGGCGACGAGTGGCTCCACCACACGCGCTACCGTTTTGGCGCCTCCGCCCTGCTGAACGACCTGCTCCGGCAGATTGAGAAGGAGCACACCGGTGCCTACCAGGCGCCTTATTACTTCAGCGATGCCGCCGAGTCCTACTGATTATCCCATGTCCACGCTCACCGCGAAAAAAACCTCCCGCCCCGCCGGCCGTCCGGCTCCCGAACTCATCTTCGGCGACCTTTGGGCCTTCGATCCCGCGCCGGAGACCGCCGACCCCAAGCTGAAGCCGCGCTACGACCTCTTCATCGGCGGCAAGTTCGTGGCGCCGGCCTCCGGCAAGTATTTCGACTCCATCAACCCGGCCAACGAGACCAAGCTCGCCGAGCTGGCGCTGGGCGGGGCCGCCGATGTCGACGCGGCGTATCGCGCGGCGCAGAAGGCGCAGCAGACCGTGTGGGGCAAGATGCCCGGCAAGGAGCGCGCCAAGTACCTCTATCGCATCGCCCGCCTGCTCCAGGACCGGGCGCGGGAGTTCGCCGTGGCGGAGACGATGGACAACGGCAAGCCGATCAAGGAAACGCGCGACTTCGACGTGCCGATGGCGGCGGCGCATTTTTTCTACCACGCCGGTTGGGCGGACAAGCTGGAGTATGTGGCGCCGGGCCGCCGGGCCGTGCCGCTGGGCGTGGTCGGCCAGGTCATCCCGTGGAATTTTCCCCTGCTCATGATGGCGTGGAAGATCGCGCCCGCGATCGCCATGGGCAACTGCGTGGTCATCAAGCCCGCGACCAACACGCCCATCTCCGCCATCAAGCTCGCGGAGATCCTGCAGGACGCCGGCCTGCCGCCCGGCGTGGTCAACATCATCACCGGCCCCGGTTCGACCGGCGGCCTCCTCATGGCCCATCCGGCCGCGGACAAGATCGCCTTCACCGGTTCGACCGAGGTGGGCAAGGTCATCATGCGCTCGGTGGCCGGCACCGAGAAGCGGATGACCATGGAGCTCGGCGGCAAGGCCGCCAACATCGTGTTCGACGACGCCCCGCTCGACCAGGCCGTCGAGGGCATCGTCAACGGCATCTTCTTCAACCAGGGCCAGGTCTGCTGCGCCGGCTCCCGCCTCCTCGTGCACGAGTCGGTGGCCAAGGTGGTGGTGGCCAAGCTCAAGAACCGTCTCCGCACCTTGCGGGTCGGCGATCCGCTCGACAAGAACACCGACGTTGGCGCCATCGTGTCCCGCGCCCAGCTCGATGCCGTCCAGGCTTACCTGGACATCGGCGTGAAGGAAGGCGCCACGCTGTGGCAGCCGCCCTGCCGGCTGCCGGCGAAGGGCTTCTACCTGCCCCCGACGATTTTCACCGGCGTGACCCAGAGCCACCGCATCGCCCGCGAGGAAATCTTCGGGCCCGTGCTCGCGATCCTCACCTTCCGCACCGTCGACGAGGCGATCGAGAAGGCGAACAACACCGCCTACGGCCTCAGCGCCGGCGTGTGGACCGACAAGGGCTCGCGCATTTTGAAGATGTCCACCGAGCTCAAGGCCGGCGTGGTCTGGGCCAACACCTTCAACAAATTTGACCCGACGTCGCCCTTTGGCGGCTACAAGGAAAGCGGTTTCGGCCGCGAGGGCGGCCGGCAGGGGCTGCTCGACTACTGCAAACTCATCTAAACCCACTGCATGAATCTTTCTCTTTCTCATAATCTTTATCGTTCTCTCCCTCAGCGGAAACGAAGCGTAGCATCGGAGAAAGAGTAAGAGTTAGAGAACGATTTTACCCTATGGCGACCTCCCCCTACTTAACTGCCCCGGTCAAAACGGACAAGATGCCCCCGGGCATCCCCTTCATCATCGGCAATGAGGCCGCCGAACGCTTCAACTTCTACGGGATGCGAGCTATCTTGGTCGTGTTCATGACGAAATACCTCATGGACCGCTCCGGCGCCCTCTCGCCGATGCAGGAGAACGAGGCCAATGGCTGGTATCACCTCTTCCTCTCGGCCAATTATTTCTTCCCGATGCTCGGGGCCATCGTGGCGGACGCCTTCCTCGGCAAATACCGCACGATTTTCTGGCTCTCACTCGTGTATTGCGCCGGCAGCCTCGCGCTCGCGCTCGACCACACGCGGCTCGGGCTCACCGTGGGGCTCACGCTCATCGCGCTCGGCTCGGGCGGCATCAAGCCCTGTGTCTCGTCGAATGTCGGCGACCAGTTTGGGTCGGACAACCAGCACCTGCTATCCCGTGCCTTCGGCTGGTTCTACTTCTCGGTCAACTTCGGGTCGTTCTTCTCGATTTTGCTCATTCCCTGGCTGCTGGATCACTACGGCCCGGTGCCGGCCTTCGGCGTGCCGGCCGTGCTGATGCTGTCGGCGACGGTCATATTCTGGTCGGGGCGTTACAAGTTCGCCCACATTCCCCCGACGGGAAAGGCCTTCCTGCGCGACACCTTCAGCCGCGAGGGCCTGCTCACTCTCGGTCGGATCGCGATCATCTATGCGTTCATCGCCATCTTCTGGTCACTCTGGGACCAGAGCGGCGGCGAGTGGGTGGTGCAGGCGCAGAAGATGAACCTGCGCTTCATGGGCATCAACTGGCTCGCCTCCCAGATCCAGGCGCTCAACGCCATCATGATTTTGGCGTTCATCCCGCTTTTCCAATACATCATCTATCCGGGCGTCAGCAAGGTCTTCCCCCTGACCCCGCTGCGGAAGATTGGCATCGGTCTCATCGTCACGGGCCTGTCGTTTTTCGTCAGCGCCTGGATTGAGACCCAGATCGCCGCCGGCCTGCAGCCCAACATCGGCTGGCAGATCCCCGCCTACGCCCTGCTCTCCGCCGGCGAGGTGATGGTTTCCATCACGGGACTGGAGTTTGCCTACACCCAGGCGCCGAAGCACATGAAGGCCATGGTCCAGGCGCTTTACCTGCTGGCCGTCTCCGCGGGCAATCTCTTCACCGCGCTGGTGCACTGGTTCATCGCCAATCCTGACGGCTCGGTGAAGCTGCACGGCGCCGCCTACTACAATTTTTTCGCCTATCTCTCGATCGGCTGCGTCGCCATCTGGGTTTTTGTCGCCAAGGCCTACAAGGAAAAAACCTACCTGCAGGGTGACGCCCCCGCCGCTTAAAATGATCAAGTTTCAGAATCATTCTCTTTCTCGTAATCCTTATCATTCTCGCTCAGGCCGGGATGGAGTCAGCGGAAGGGAGAAAGAGAACGATTAAGATAAAAGAGAACGATTATTTACCCATGTCACGCCTTCCCATCACCAAAACGCCCAAGGTCTATGTCGGTGGCGCGTTCATCCGCTCCGAGAGCGCGCGCACGTATCCGCTCAGCGACGCCACCGGACATTTCTTTGCCAACATCCCGCAGTGCACCCGCAAGGACCTGCGCAACGCCATTGAGGCCGCCGCCAAGGCCGGCCCCGGTTGGGCCCGGCGCACGGCCTACAACCGCGGCCAGATCATCTACCGGCTCGGCGAGATGCTCGAAGCCCGCCAGGCGGACATGACGGATGCCCTCATGGTGGGCGGCGCGACCAAGGCGGCGGCGAAGAAGGAAATCTCCGCCACCGTCGACCGGCTCATCTACTATGCCGGCTGGACCGACAAGTTCGAGCAGGTGCTGGGCAGCGTGAATCCCGTCGCGGCGCCCTATTTCAATTTCACCGTGACGGATCCGATGGGCATCGTCGGTCTGCTCGCCCCCGAGGAGGCCCCGCTGCTCGCCCTCGTTTCGCTGCTCGCCCCGGCGATCACCGGTGGCAACACCGTTGTGGCCCTCGCATCTTCCGCGCGGCCCTATCCCGCCATCGTGCTGGGTGAAATGCTGGCGACGAGCGACCTGCCCGGTGGCGTGGTCAACCTGCTGACTGGCTTTCGGAAGGAGATCGTCCCGACCTTGGCCACGCACGCCCACCTGCGTGCAATCGGCGGTGTCGCCAATGCGGAAGAGCGCAAGGTGCTCAAGCTCGGCGCGACCGAGAGCGTGAAGCGCACAAAATTCTCGAAGGCCGAGGAGCCGGTCGACTGGTACTCCGACAAGGCGCAGGGTCTCTATGAGATCCGCGACTTCCTCGAGTTCAAGACGACCTGGCATCCCGTCGGGGCGTGACCTTATGTCCACCACTGAATTCCCGCGTGAGCGTGCGTCCCTGACCCTGTGGTGGCTGGTCTGGGGCGGATTGTTGACCGGCCTCGTGCTGATCTACGCCGGGCTCGGCCGCGGTCCGGTCCGGTTGCCGCCGGCCGGGTCCCATCCGCTGACCGGCCTGATCGGCTTCCTGCCGCTCTTCATCAGCATTGTCATTCGCTGGCTGGTTTTGCCCCGCGCTTCCAGTTTGTCCCGCGCCTTCCCCTTGTTCATCACCGGTCTCGCCCTGGCGGAAGCCTGCGGCCTGCTGGGCATTTTCCTCGGGGGAGCTTACCGCGAGCAGCTGTTTTTGCTCGGGGTGCTGGGGATTGTGCAGTACCTGCCGTTTTTCGCCCGGCAGTATATGCTGCCGAAGCCTGAGGGGTTCAGGCCGGGCAGCTAGGGCGCGGCTGGGCCCTCCAGCTATTGCTTGTGGTCGCGCTTCTTGATGAAGCGCGCGATTTCCCGCGCGACGGGCATGGAGGGCGCGGTGCCGGGCTGCATGACGGAGAGGGCGGCGACGGCATTGGCGTAATGGACGGCCTCCAGGATGTTCAGCTTGAATTTCACGAGCCCGGCGGCGAAGCCACCGACAAAGGCATCCCCGGCGCCGGTGGTGTCGACCACCTCGATATCGTGGGCGCTGATCCGCCGGTGGTCTTCCGCCTGCGAGACAAAGCAGCCGCGGGAGCCCAGGGTGACGATCACCACCGGCACCTGCAGGCAACGGCACAACCGGTGCAGGGCGGCTTCGGGCAGATCCCGCAGTACGGCCTCGGTGAATTCCCCGTACGCGCTATACGCCGCCGTGCGCAGCAGTGCCGTGCAGGACGAGCATTTCTTCATGAGGGCCACAAACTCGCTCTCGTTGGGGATCAGGACCTCGGTATGGCGCAGGATCGCCGGATCAAACTCGGCCCGCATGGGGGCGGGATTCAGGACGGTGATGGCGCCGGCGCGCCGGGCCGTCCGCAGGACAAAGTCGACTGTGGGGTAGTCCGATTCGCCCTGGCACACGACGACCTGGGCGGCGGTGAGCAGGGCGGGGGGGATGTCGCGCGGCCGCAGGCCCAGGTTGGCGCCGAGGGAAATGATGATCTGGTTCTGGCCGGCGGCGTTGACGGCGATCATGGCGGTGCCGGTGGCGTGCTTGGGCTTTTCCACCCAATGGGCGGCGAGGCCCACTTCCCGGGCGAATTTGCGGGCGCCCAAGCCAAACGCATCCCGTCCCACCGCCCCGACAAACAGGGCACGCACCCCGGCGCGCGAGGCGGCGACGGCCTGATTGAAGCCCTTGCCGCCCGATCCCGTCCGAAAATCACCCACCACCGACTCGCCGGCGCGGGGAAAATTTTTCGTATAGAACGTCAGATCCTGATTAAAACTGCCAATGATGACGACCGGATGCTTCACTCCCCACCAGCTTGAAACACGGCGGGCCAGGCTGGCGATATTTTTTGCGGCGGTTTCCGTTTATCCGGCGAAGAGGCCGTTTGTCACTTTCGCCCTGCTATTCGCCGCCGGAGGCGCTGGTCTGTTGTTATGTCAGCCGAAAAAGCCATCAGCCTGCCCCTCTCCCGCGCCCGCGGCAGGCTTGCCGGCACCCCGGCGGCCGTGATTTCCTCTCCGCTGATGACAGCGCCCCCGATCGATACCGAGGCCAAACTGCTCCGCGCCAAGGGGCGACTCTATGTGCTCTGCCAGTTGGCCGGCTGGGGCGCCTACCTGGCCATGAATCTGGTGCTGTCCGGTGCCTTTGCCGATTCCGATGGTTCGAACCATTCCAAGCATGACCAACTTACCAATCAGGCGATTATGGTGTTTGTGGTCATGCTCGGTCTGCTCCTGACCCACTATGCCCGATCGCTGATGACCCGTTGGCGCTGGAAAGAGCTGGGTTGGCGGGCGCTGATTCCGCGGGTGCTGCTGATGGCGATTGTCCTTTCGTTTCTCTGGAGTGGCTTGGGTTATGGCTATACTCATGGCATCATCGGCGTGCCGCGGACATCCAAGTACAGCCTGATCCTCCTATTCTCGGTCAGTTGGATTTACGGCACCGGCATGCTGGTGGGCTGGCTCTGCCTGTATTTCTTTTACCACATCTTCGAGCGGCTTAACCGCCTGATGGTCGAGCAGCTCCGCATGACCGCCAATGTCAAGGAAGCCGAACTCCGGGCCCTGAAATCGCAGGTCAATCCGCATTTCCTCTTCAACTCCCTGAACAGCCTGCGCGCCCTCATCGACGAGGATGCCCCGCGCGCCCGCGAGGCCGTCACCCGCCTGGCCAACATGCTGCGTTACTCGCTGCAGGCGGGCCAGCTGGAGACGGTTTCCCTCGAGGAGGAGCTGCGCACGGTCGAGGATTACCTGGCTCTGGAACAGATCCGCCATGAAGACCGCCTGCAGGTTCGCTGGCAGATCGCCGAGGCGGCCCGGACCCGGGCGGTGCCGCCGATGCTCCTGCAGACCTTGGTGGAAAATGCGGTCAAGTACGGCATCTCGACCCGCCGCGAGGGAGGAGAGGTCGTGATCTCGGCGCAGACCGAGGGGGCGATGCTGGTTATCACCGTGGCCAATCCCGGCACCCTGGCCCCGGCGGGCAACGCTGCTTCAGCCATCGCGGGCTCTTCCACTGGCGTGGGTTTGCGCAATGCCTCGGAACGGCTGAAGCTGCTGTATGGCGAGCATGCCGTGCTCCGGCTTTCCGCCGAGCCGGCGGGCTGCGTGACCGCGAGTGTATCCATTCCTCTCCTGTCGAATAACCCATGAAAGCCCTGCTCATTGACGACGAACGTCTCGCCCGCAACGAGCTGCGCCGCCTGCTGAAAGCGCACCCGGAGATTGAAATCGTCGGGGAGGCGGTCGATGCCGAGGACGCCCTGGTCAAGGTCGTGGAGCTTAAGCCCCAGCTGCTGTTCCTGGACATCCAGATGCCGGGCGATGACGGCTTCACCCTGCTGGAGAAACTCGAGCTGCCCCTGCCGCTGGTCATCTTCACCACGGCCTATGACGAATTTGCCGTGAAGGCCTTTGAGTTCAACGCGCTCGACTATCTGCTGAAACCCGTTGATCCCAACCGGCTGGTCGCCGCCCTGGAAAAACTGCGCGGCCGCAGCCCCGATACGGCCGCAACCCCGTCGCACCGGCTGTCCCTGGAAGACAAGGTGTTCGTCCGCGAGGGCGAGCGCTGCTGGTTTGTGCCGGTGAAAAACATCCGCCTGCTGGAATCCGAGGGCAATTACACCCGGCTGCACTTCGACGACCAGAAGCCCCAGCTTTTCCGCTCGCTCACGGCCATGGAAGAACGCCTGGATGCCCGAAATTTCTTCCGGGCCAACCGCAAGCAGGTTATCAACCTCGCTTGGGTCGAGGGCATCGAGCCTTGGTTCAGCGGCGGCCTGCTGGTCAAGCTCAAGGGGGGTGCCAAGGTCGAGCTCTCCCGTCGCCAGGCCCAGGATTTTCGCGAAAGAATGAGCCTCTGAACTTTATCCCATGAACAAATATTGCGCCCAGAGCCACACTATGTCCCTCGCCGCCCGGGTTGCCCTCTGCGTCGGCATCGGTTCCGCCTTGATGGTATCGGTCGATCTTGCAACGGGCATCGCCGTGGCGGGCGGCCTGTTTATCGCATTGCTGCCACGTTCCCACCGTAACTGAACCTATTTTCCCGATGATCGAAGCCCGCAACCTGACCAAGACCTTCAAGGACAAGAAGCGCGGTGTCATCACCGCCGTGAACGACGTTTCCTTCACCTGCCGGCCCGGCCAGATCTACGGGCTGCTCGGGGCCAACGGCGCGGGCAAGACCACCACGCTGCGCCTGTTGGCCACGCTGCTGCAGCCCACGAGCGGCTCGGCCCGGCTCGCGGGCTT
>JBAXWQ010000086.1:0-12049 GCA_037128315.1 Opitutia bacterium
GTGACGATGCCGCCGATGATGCGCTGGCGGCCCTTGACCAGCTGGTCGGTGTTGGTCGCCCGCGTGACGAGGCCCTTTTCCTTGAAAACCTTGTGCAGGAAAAGATCCTTGAGGAAATACGACCGTTCGCGTTCCCACGCCTTGCTGGCGGGCAGCTGATCCTCCGACAAGCCGAGCGCCGCGGCCAGCTCGGTGTCGAGCTCCTTGCCCTCGGTCAACGCGGAGGTGAAATAAATGCCGCGGAGAAAGAGCGGCTTGGCGGACTGGCCCCCGACCACAAAGATGGTCTCGAGGTATTTGCGCAGCCGGGGCGCGAGCGCGCCGATGCTGGCCGAGAGGGCGAAGAGCGAATCGACCTCGTCCAGGCGCCGCTTGCCGGCGTCCGTCGGCACGGGATCCTTGAGCATGCCCAGGCGGCGGCGGCCGATGCGCTTGACGACCTCCGCGAGATGCTGGTTGACCGCCTCCATCTGAAACGGCGTGTCGAGCGGCGCGGGATTGGACCAGCCTGTCATCTGGTCCTGCAGCTGCGGATCCTTGACGCCCGCGAAAAACTCGCGGAAGCCGACGATCTTGTCGCACTTGGTGATCAGGACGAAGACCGGGAAACGCACGTCGAGCGTGCGCTGGATGGTGTTGAGCTGGCGGGCGATCTTGCCGGCCTTGCTCTCGATTTCCTCGAACGAATCCTTGATCAGGCTTTCCGACGGGATGACGAGCAGCAGGCCGTTGATCGGGCAATGGGGGCGCGTGGTGCGCAGGAGCGTGAGGAACTCCGTCCATTCCGTCGTGGTGCCGGCCGGGGTCTCCTGGAAGAGCAGCTTGCCGGCGGTGTCGATGAGCACGGCGTAGTTGGTGAACCACCAGTGCATGTTGATCGTGCCGCCCGCGCCCTGCATCTCGTCCTGCAGGCCCGGGGGAAAGCCGACCTTGCAGCGCCGGACGGCCTCGGTCTTGCCCGAGCCGGGTTCGCCGCAGACGACGTACCACGGCAGGGAGTAGAGATCCTTGCCGACGGCGTGGAATTTATCGATGCCGCGGGAGAAATTCTCGCGCAGGCGGTCGAGGGTGGCCAGTTGCGCCGGGTCGTTGATGGCGCTGGGCCGGCCGGAGGTGTGGGCGGAGAGCTGGCCGCTCATGGCCTTGGTGCGCTGGCGCGCCTGGAAGGACAGGTACAGCTGCCACAGGTAGATCGCGCCGACGACGGCGATGATGCCGACGAGGGCGATGACGAAGGCGCGCCGGTCGACGAGGGCGGTGACGCCGAGGAGGCAGAGGCCGCCCAGGCCGGCCACCAGCATCTGCATGGCTTTCGGGGACTGCTTAAATTGGTTGATCATGGCGAAAGCTCAGGGTTTGGCGTTGGCCTTGGAGGCATCGTGGGTCGCAATGGCGGACAGCGACTCGGTCAACTCCGCGGAGGCATTGTGGAACATGTAGACATTGACGGCGACCACGACGACGAACAGGCCGCCCAGAATGATGAGCAGCGGCACCAGGCTGGCGGCCATCGGCAGCGGCAGGTTGCTGACGTTGGTGTGCTGGTAGGAGGCCGGGGTGATGAAGGCGGTCTCGTCGATGTCGACGTAGGCCCGGACCCGCGGGGCGCACTCCTGCATCTTCTTGCGGAGGAACTCCGGCTGGGCCCCGCCGGTGAAGCCGAGGCCGATGCAGATATAGAAAATGGCCAGGCGCTCGTCGGTGCCCTCCTTCTTCTCCTCCACGGTCTCGTCCAGCAGGGCGAAGAATTTCTCATCGCCCGCCAGTTCATTCCGCGTGAAGGCGATCCGGTTGTTGCTCCATTTCTGGGCGAAGGGCAGCGCGCTCTCGGCCATCATGGCGTCGACGAAGAAGATCAGCGGCAGCTCGATCTTGCGGTATTGCTCGCCGAGGGCGATGTCGCCGCGCGCCGTGCGGGCGAGCACCTCGAACATTTCCTCGATCTCGCCGCGCACGTGGGCGTAGTCCTGCGTGGCGCCCGAGCCCTTGCGGGCGATGCGGTTGTAGCGGCAGATGGTTTGGAACAGCGGATCGCAGTGGGTGATGAGACTGGCGGACATGGCAGTGGTGGATGAGTGGGATGAAAGGGAAAGGCCGGAGCGGAAACTAGGTCCGACCGGCGGGGACGGAAAGAAAGGGGAAAGAGCGGCCGGCGGGAGCGAAGGTCATGCGGTCGGGCGGAGCGGGGCGCGGGATTATTTCGTCGAACCCTTGATCAGATCCTCGGCGTATTTCACCACGGCTTCCTGGACGTCGTCCTCGATGACGGTCTCGGAAAGCTGGGAGGCGAGCTCGGTGTATTTCTTCCAGAAATGGGCGTCGGTCTTCCCTCCCCCCTCGTTCCGGACGACCTCGCGAATGGCGTCGGGCGTGTAATGCTGCTGGTAGCGGCGGGCGAAATTCTTTCCGGCCGGCCCCAGCCCGGCGAGCAACCCGGCGATGAGGAGGCGCGAGGCCTCGATCTGCTTGTGCACGCTGGCGACGTCGGCCTGGCCCAGCAGGGCCCGCCGGGTGACCATGCGCAGGTCGCCGGCCGTGGTGTCGCGGCGCACCACCGACTTGGGGGCGGCGTTGCGCCAGACATTCCACGCCAGCTGGTCGAGCGTCAGCATGGCCTCGGCATAAATCGCGAAGAGCTTGCCCAGGCGCTGGGCGTCAATGGGGTCCTCCGGCTCCAGCTTGAGCTTGCCCTGCACGTCGGTGAGGGCCTCGCCCTCGATGGGCTGCGGCGTCGGGACTATCAGCCCGAGGGCGGCGAGCTGCGGCTTCACCTTCTCCCGCTGTTCGGGCGTGAGCTTGGGGACCAATTGCAGGAAAGTGGCGATGATTTCATCCGGCGTCTGCCGGGCGACGGCAGCCGGGGCATTGAGGGCGACGGCGGCGAGTTCCCAAGCCGGATAGCGTGCGGCCAGCGCATCCAGATAAGCCCCCCGCTTGGCGGCGGGCATGGCCTGCAAGGCGCGGGACAACTCCTCCTCCATGTATACCTGCCGGTTCGCCGCCGGTTCGCCGGCCAGGCTCGACTGCAGGTATTTCCAGCGTTCGCCGAGGGACGCTGCCCAGACATCGGGTTCAGCTAAGGCCACGTCGTTGGAGGAGGCAGGCTGCATCGGGGGTCACAATGTCAGATATTTTTGATCGCGCACAAGCACTAAGAGCCGGTAGCGCTCCTTGAAACCCGGCGGCGCGTCGAAGGCGGGGCGGAGGCCCACGTCGCTGAAGCCCTCGCCCACCTTGGTGGCGCCGATCTCACCCGACGGCTCGACCTTGTGCGGCTCGATGGGATCGAGTTCCTTGTCCGGCGGGGACAGCGCCGATCCCCCGGCCACGTAGAATTCCTTGCCGTCATGGAGATAGATCCAAACATTGCCATAGAGGTTGATAAATCCTCCCGTGACGAATTTCTCATCGTCCACCGAGGCGAACCACAGCTTGCCGGTGTCCACCTCGGCGCCCACCTGACCATCATCCTTGAAAGCCTTCCGGGCCACACTGCCCGCCGCCGAAACTTTCGGCAGGTAGACGCCTTCATTGGGCCGCCAAAGCACACTTTGGCCACCCTCCTTATAAGCCTCGAGGAAGCGCCACAAATTCTGGAAGCTGGCCCCGCGGAAAAATCCCTTCGGTGTGGTGCCGGCAAGCTGCGTGACGGTGCGCCACTCGGACAGCTTGGGCAGGCGGGCCCCGAGCACCTTTTCCACAAACAGCTTGGCCGCATCCGGCGACAGGAGCTGCAACGGGCTGCGCGCCGTCGGCTTCTCTTCCACCACCTGCTTCAGCGCCGGCGTGCGGTCGCGCAGGTCGGCATTGTCCAGCAGCGGTTTCACCTGGGAATTGGGCAGATAAATCCAGGTGGGATTAACCTCGAAGCCCTTGCCGTCTTCACGCGGCCGCCAAGACAGCGGCTTGTTCCAAGGCTTGGCCCCGGGGCCTTTCGTCCATTTGGGCAGGGCGTTCAGGACCAGTTCCGCCTGGGCATGCTTCACCCCGCCGCTGAGCAGATTGACGAAATCCCCCACCGCGACGGCCCGCTTGGCGAGGTAGAAGGCCGGGCTGCCATCCGTCGGCTGCACCACGTTGTACTCGAGCTGCACCTTCTTGCCGCCCTTGGCCCACGTGGCGGTGAGACTCAGGCCTTCGTTGGTCAACTCCTCCTCCCAGCCCGCATTCTTTAGTGATGACGGGATGGGCGGCAGGTTCGGATCGCCGACCAGTTCGATGGCAGTCAGTTTATCCAGCATGCTGCCCACCTCCGGCTGGGCCGGCATGCTGCGAATGGCCCGCACGGATTCGACAAATGCGTCGCGCCGGATCCGCAACCGGCCGAGGTTGGCCTCGTTCCAGTCCGCATGCTTGAAACGCCAGAGGGCGAGATTGTAGGCCACCGGTTCATCCAGGTCCGCGTCGGCGATCCCGGCGCCCTTCATGCGCTCAAACATGGCCGTGAGCTGCGCCTCGCTGCGGGCGGCCGACCGGGCGGCGCGATTCCACCTCAGCCGCGTCTCCTTCACCAACTCGTCGAGCAGCCCGCCGCGGCGGGCTTCGTCCTTCAGGTCCCGCTGGATGACTGCCCGCATGACCGTCACGACCGTGCCATCAAAATCAAAATCCTCGGGCCCGGCGGGCCAGCCGGCGAGTGCGCCCAGCCGGCGCCACGCCATGAGCTTGCGGGAGAGCCCGCCGCTTTGGGCGGCAGTGGTGAGTCCGCTCCGTTCGTTGATCGTCACCAACTTTTCCAGTTCCTGCGCCTCGGCATGCCAGGCGGCAGGCGGACCGGTGAGCTGATCCAAACCGGCGTGCCGCGCCAGGGCCGTCGCGGTCTCGCTCACGCCCTCGGCCCAGCCAAAACCCGCGATCAGCTGGTCATTCAGGTGGTCGAGGCTCGTCGCAAAATCAGCCACTCCGGCCAGCCAGGTCCGGTGCGCTTCCAGCGGGGCGCGCACCGCCTCGCTCGCGGAGGCCCACGGCGTGGTCGGCAGCGCGTCGCGCCATTCGGCCGCCGCGGCGACGGCCGTCACCGCCTGCTCGCGCCGTGCCGCTTCCAGCTGCCCGAGGGCGGTGGCGGTGTCCGGGGAGGCCGTCTTCAGGTCGGGCAGCGGCAGCGCCCCGAAGCCCGTGGGGCCTTCCACGCCGTCGAGCCATTCGCGGATTTGCCGCTCGGACGCCCGCAACTGACGGAAGCGGGGACGGTCAAGTGCCAGGGCGGCGGCGGTCACACGGTTCAACGTCGCCTGCTGCCAGGCCGCCCAGCGCTCCTTTATCGCGGTAAAATGTCCCACAGCCTGGTTCACGCGGGCCAGCCAGATCTCGGGTTTCAGCAAGGCCATGGTCGCTTCCAGCCGCTGTTCCAACAGGCCGAAGGCCGCGGTCGCCTTGGTGGTTTCCTCGGTGATCGCCGGCAGATCGCGCCGCACGATCTCGCGGGCGCGCAGGGCCTGCAAACCGGCGGTCAGGGCCTTGAACTCCTGGTCAAAGCTCGCCGTGCTCAGCGTCGGCAGCCCGCCCGGCTCGGCCGCCGGGGCATCCGCCTCCAGATCGACCGCGATGGTCGGCAGCCGCTTCACGCTGGCATCCAACCCGGCCGCCAGCCGGGGATCATCCGTGGCTACCACCTTGGAAAACAAAACCAGTTCCTGATCCCAGCGCGGAAAATCATCCACGGTCACGGCGGCCGTCTCGGCCTGCAGCGGGGATTCCTTGAGGAAGCGCTCCCGCACCACCGACGGATCGAGGAACTGCTTGCGCCGGCGGCGCATCTCCTCGAGCGGGTCGGCCAGGGTGTCCGCGAAATCGGCGATCGAGGAACGGTCGGCCAGCCGGCCGAGGATCAGGGTGGGCATGGCCTTTTGCACGCGATCGCCGCTGGCCTCCATGTCGGCGATGTGCCGGGAAAATTCGCTCCAGCGGTTCGACAACAACAGCGTGCCGGTGTCGTCGAGCGAAAGATCGTTGAACAATTTCAGCGTGCGCACGATGTCGAACTTGTAGTTGGTCGTGCCCCGCGCCTGCGGGAGACGGGCCGCCAGCGCCGACGCGGTCGAGGTGAAGCCGCGCGCCTCAATCAATTTCTGCAGGGTCCGCAATTGTTCCCAGCGCGACCAGGTGCCCAGCCGGGACTGGATGGTCACCAGCCGGCTGCCGGCCAACCGGACCCTTTCGTCCACCCGGCGGGTCAGCAATTCGCTCAGCACCGCGGGCGGCGGGGTCTTGCCCAGTACGCCCAGCCGCTTTTCGCTGGCGGCCTCGGGCACGAGCGCTTCCGGGCGGAGTTCATTGGCCGTCGCCAGAAAAGCCTCAATCTCCTTGCGGAGCGGATCATCGCGTTCCCACAAGCCTTCCGTGCGCAGGAGCCGCGGGCCGTTGCTCTGGAGGTCGACCAGCCAGGTATCCCAGGCCGAGCAGAGATCGGCCCATTGGCGCGGCACCTCGGTGACTTTCGCCCGGGGATTGCCGATGACAATGGCGAGTTGCTCGAGCTGGTCCGGCATGTAGATCGGGTTGCCGAAACGGGCGAAAGCCGCGAGCCCGGCCACGCCCAGCGCGAGGACCGCCGCCATGGTGAGCAGCGCCATCTTGGCCGGGTTGGCATCGGCCGGAATCTTCTTCAGCTGACGGCGGGCCTCGGTGATGGTCAGCTCCCCTTCCTTCGGCTGCGGATTCAGCAGGTAGTTGCAGAAGGCCAGCCAGCCCTTGCCCCCGTTGCCCAGGGCCTTCCATTCGGGCGCTTCCTCAATCGGCCACGCGCCGGGCGGGCGGCGGCGGACGATTTGCGCCAAGATCGTGCCGAGGGCGGCGAGATCCGCCTGGCGCAGCGCGTCAACCTTGCCGCCGGGCAGGGACCAGGGATCGGAAAACTGCGCCGTCATCCCCGTGAGCGCACCGGTGCGGCTCAGAAAAATATTGGCGGCCTTCAGGTTGCCGTGCGGCCCGCCGGCTTGCGTCTCCCACTGCGCCAGCGAACTCAGCAGACACTCGGCCAGCGCCCGCAGGGTGTCGCCCTTCGGATGCAGGGTCTTGACCAGCGGCTCCAGGAAATGCTCCTGCCAGGGCGTGACCACAAAAGCCCCCTCGGCGCAGCGCCCGCAAGCCAGCACTTCGAGGACGGCGCCATCCTTCTTGAAGTTCTGCTGCTGGCGCTCGGCGGCGAGCAGCCAGCCCTGGATGGCGTACAACCGGCGCGCCGAGGTGGACGCCGGCGGATGGAAGATCTTCAGCGCAAACCGCCCCGGCCGGCCGTCGGGGGCCGTGGCCTCATAGACGCTGGTCAGCGGCGACAGCGAGTGCGGCCGCTTGATCTGATATCCGCCGTAGTCAGACATGCTCGATAAATCCCGCCCGTGGCGTGGGTGAGGCCAGTCGAGGCCGAGCTGCTGGCCGTGTGCTCTTCATTGCGTGGTGGAGGGGAAAAGGCTCAAATTGATCTCCAAGCCGGTGCAGCAAAATCACTAATCCACCGGCAGGCAAGAACACGTTCACAAAGATTGTCGGCGAATAGCAGCCCGAATCGCGCAGCGATAATCCCGGGCGGATGGTGGTTCTTCCACTCGCTGGCGCTCGCGGCTACGATGCCCTCTGCCCGGTCCCAATCAATCCCGTGAATCCTGTCCCAAAACTCACCGGGTCAATTTGCGATATTTGATCCGATGGGGCTGGTCCGCGTCCTTCCCCTTCCGCTTCTTGAAGTCTTCGAGGTAGGCCGAGTAGTTGCCGGCGAACCAGTGGACATAGCTGTCGCCCTCAAAAGCCATGATGTGCGTCGCCACGCGGTCGAGGAACCAGCGGTCGTGGGAAATGATCACGGCGCAGCCGGCAAAACTCTCGAGCGCCTCCTCCAGCGCGCGGATGGAATTCACGTCGAGGTCGTTGGTCGGCTCGTCGAGCAGCAGCAGGTTGGCGCCGCTTTTCAGCACGCGCGCCAGCAGCACGCGGTTGCGTTCGCCGCCGGAGAGGATGCCGACCTTTTTCTGCTGGTCCGCGCCGGTGAAGCCGAACTGCGCGCAATAGGCGCGGCTGTTCACCGAACGGGTGCCGAGCACCATGACTTCCTGGCTGTCGCTGATGACTTCCCAGATGGTCTTGTTGCCCTCCAGGGAGTCGCGCGACTGCTCGACGTAGGCGGACTTGACGGACTCGCCGACCTTGAAGGCCCCCGCATCGGGCTGCTCCAAATTGGTGATGAGCTTGAACAGGGTCGTCTTGCCCGCACCGTTCGGGCCGATAATGCCAACGATGCCGCCGGGCGGCAGGGAAAATTCCAGATTCTCGAACAGCAGCTTGTCCCCGTAGGCCTTGGCCACCTTTTGCGCCAGCACGACCTGCGTGCCGAGGCGCGGACCGGGCGGGATGATGATCTCAAATTTCTTTTCCTGCTCGGCGACATCCGCCTTGAGCATGGTCTCGTAGGCATTGAGGCGCGCCTGGCCTTTCGACTGCCGGGCCTTGGACGAGCTGCGGATCCACTCCAGCTCGCGGGCCATGGCCTTCTGGCGCTTGCTCTCCGTGCGCTCGGCGACGGTGGCCAGCGCCTGCTTCTGCTCGAGCCAGGACGAGTAGTTGCCCTTGAACGGCAGGCCGGAGCCGTGGTCGAGCTCAAGGATCCAGCCCGCGACGTTGTCGAGGAAGTAGCGGTCGTGAGTGACGGCGATCACCGTGCCCTCGTAGCGGCTGAGATGCTGCTCCAGCCAGTTGACCGAGTCGGCGTCGAGGTGGTTGGTCGGCTCGTCGAGCAGCAAGATGGACGGCTTCTGCAACAGCAGCCGCGCGAGCGCCACGCGGCGGCGCTCGCCGCCGGACAGGGTGTCCACGATCGCATCTCCCGGCGGGCAGCGCAGGGCGTCCATCGCCTGCTCGACCATCGGGGCAACATCCCAGGCGCCGAGGTGGTCGATCTGCTCCTGGAGTTTCGCCTGCCGGTCGCTGATGGCATCGCGCGCCTTGTCATCCTCCGCAGCAGCGATCTCGTCCCAACTGGCATCATAGGCCGCGGTCAGGTCGGTCAGGTGCCTCACCCCCTCCTCGACGCAGGCCCGCACTGTGGCGCCAGGCGTGAGCGCGGGCTCCTGCGGCAAAAAGCCCACGGTATAGCCCGGCTCGAAATGCACGCGGCCGTCGATCTCGGTGTCGAGGCCCGCGAGGATGCGCATGAGCGAGGACTTGCCGGAGCCGTTGAGGCCGAGCACGCCGATCTTGGCGCCGTAATAAAACGACAGGGAGATGTCGCTCAGGATTACCTTGCGCTCGATCTTCTTCGAGACGCCGAGCATCGAGAAGATGATCTTGGGGGCTTCGGGTTGGGCCATGTTGGTTGAGTTGAAAGTTGAGAGTTGTACCGTTGCTGGCTGCTACCAGCCCGGTATTTGTCCTGACCAGACGTCAGGCAAAAGAGTTGAGAGCAAGAAAAAGGTAGGGCGAGTCGTCCCGACGAGCCGGAGTCGCCCGCGCCGGCACATCCGGAGGATTCGCCCTACCCTCAACGGCTGCGCCGCTCGGCGCTGCCTCAGACATCATACAGCTGCAGTGGAATCGGATCGAGGATCTTGGCCCTGGGGAGCTGTTCCGTGAGCTGGGACTTGAACCAGTCGCGGGCATCGGGATCGCCGTGGGTCAGGACCACGCAGCGGGCCTTTGTCTGCACCGCAAACTCCAGCAGCTCGCCGCGCTCGGCGTGGCCGCTGAGCTCGAAGCGTTCGACGCGCGCCTTGACCTTGGCCTTCACGTCGAGGGCCTCGAAGGTAAAGGTCGCACCGGGCTTCGTCGCCAGCAGTTTGCCACCGGGGGTGTCGGGGTCGCAGTAGCCGACAAACCCGATGGTGTTGCGGGCGTGACCGAGCAGGCCCGAGGCCAGGGCGTAGCTCGGCGTGCGCTCGACCAGCATGCCGGAGCTGACGATGTAGAGGCCCTTCAGGTGCGGCTCCTGGCCCGGGATGATCTTTTTCGGCAGCTTGGCCAGCTTGAGGTCCTTCAGGATGCGGCGATCGAACTGCACGTCCTTGGTCTTGCGCGACATCTCGTCGAAGAGCTCGGACAACCCGATGCCAAGGCCCCCCGCGTAGATGGGGCACTCAATGAGGCGGCCGAACCGGCGGGCGTCGTGGAACACCGCCAGCAATTCCTGCATGCGGCCGAGGGCGAACACCGGCAGGAGGAAGGAGCCGCCCTTCGCAATGGTGTCGTTGATCGAGTCAATCAGCCGCGCGATCTCGTGCACGCGCTCCTTGCCGTAGGCCCGCTCCGTCATGCCGCGGGTGGTCTCGATGATGAGGGTGTCGAAATGCCCGATGGGGAAATGGGCGCCCTTCAGCGTGCGCAGGTGCTCGAACAGCACGTCGCCTGTCAGGAAGATCTTGCGTGCCCCGTGGTGGATTTCGACCGCGGTGGCCCCGGCCACGTGACCCGAGGGATGAAACATCAGCTCGATCTCGGTCCGCTTGCCCTTGATCTTTTTGACCTTCTTGAACGGCAGGCCGTTGAAGCGGTGCACGAGGCCCTCGATCTCCTTGTGCGTGAAGAGGGGGTAGCCGGGGACGCCATCCTCCTCCTTCTGCTTCTGCATCACGTTGGCGGAATTGTGCAGCATCTTCTCGATCAGCATGCGGCTCGACTGGGTCAGCAGGACCGGCGTCTTGGGATGCTGGCGCATGACGACGGGCAGGCCGCCGATATGGTCCAGGTGGCAGTGGGTGATGATGATCAGGTCGAGGTGGATACCGCGCAGCTGCTTGAGGTCGGGCAAGGCGCCGAGGCCGGGGGTCTTGGGGTTCAGGCCACAGTCGACTAAAATATTGAGATCACCGATCTGAAGTAGAAGGGAGTTGGCGCCGATGCCGCCTTGGCGGTTGAGATCGAGAAGTTTCATTAGATAGGTGACCCCATGCAGAGGCCCGCGCCCCTCTCAAGCAAGCCCCCAGTTTTCCCTGGTTCTTGCGTGCCCACCTGTGTCGAAGTCCGACTCAGCGTCCTGGGGGATCCACCGGGACGTTTGTGCTGACCACATCAATGGCATCGTCCATTTGCATGCGGGTCGCACGATGCGGCGGCGGTCCCACCGGGCCCGGCCCGGCCGGCCGCCGGAGCAACTGCACCACATAGGCCACGAGTCCGGTGAAAAAGACCAAAGCGGCGGCAAACAAGACCCCAATGACTGCCGCGACGGCAATCAGCCCGGCCACCAAGATACGCAGGACACGCATGTGCGAAGACTAGATCGAGAGATCAGGAGTTGCAAGTGGGGCCGAGATTTCTTGTGGCCAAGCGGCGGCTTCCCCGCCATCAAGGCCGGCACACCCACTCCCCATGAAAAAATACCTCGTTGAGTTCATCGGCACGTTCTTCCTCGTCTTCACGGTCGGCATGGCCGTGCGCAGCGGCGCCCCGCTGGCGCCCCTCGCCATCGGTGCGGCCCTGATGGTCATGATCTTTGCCGGCGGCCATGTCTCCGGCGGCCACTTCAACCCGGCCGTGACCCTCGCGGTGTTCATGCGCGGCAAGTGCGATGCCAAGGATGTCGCCCCGTATTGGGCCGCGCAGTTCGCGGCCGGACTCGTCGCCGCCTTCCTCGTCACGTATCTTTTCCAGGGGAAGCCGACCGGCGGCCCGGCCCTCCACGGCACGATTCCCTCGGCGATCGTCGAGTATCTGTTCACCTTCGCCCTCGCCTGGGTGGTTCTCAACACGGCCACGGCCAAGGGCACCAGCGGCAACTCGTTTTACGGCCTCGCGATCGGCATGACCGTCATGACCGGTGCGGTCGCGGTCGGCGGAGTGTCCGGCGGCGCCTTCAACCCCGCCGTCGGCCTTGGCGTCTTCACCATGGGCCTGGAATCCGCCAAACAGTTCGGCGTCTATCTGGCGTCCGACCTGTTGGGTGGCGCCATGGCGGCGCTGACCTACAAGTTCGTCAACGGGACGGACTGAGCGGGAGCAAAGGGGCTGATCACGTAGCGACCGGCGCTTGCCGCGCCGTAGTTCTGCGAAGGCGGGCACGGCCTGTCGGGTCTGGAAATTATATCAACAGCCGGTGAGAATTAGATTATGGCGCGAAAGCGCCGGT
>JBAXWQ010000087.1:0-11973 GCA_037128315.1 Opitutia bacterium
GGTCCCTCGGTCAGGACCAGCCGGGCGCCCAGGATCTTGAGCAGCTTGCGGCGCTCGGTGCTCATCGTCTCCGGCATGGTGAGGATGAGCCTGAGGCCCTTGGCGGCGGCGACAAACGCGAGGGCTATGCCGGTGTTGCCGCTGGTCGGCTCGATCAGGATGGTGCTCGCGTTGATTTTGCCGCTCTTCAGCGCGTCGTCGATCATCGCGAAGCCGATGCGGTCCTTGACGCTCGACAGCGGATTGAAGAACTCGAGCTTGAGGAGGATCTCCGCCTGCGCCCCGTGGGCGGCGGCGGTTCGGTTGAGGCGGACCAGGGGCGTGTTGCCGATGGTCTCGGTGATGTCGTTGTGGATTTTGGCCATGTCAGTTTGGGTTGATAGCAGTTGGGAAAATCTAAATCGCCGCGCCGTCCGCTCACGCGTGCCCCTGCCGCAGGCGCAGGCGAACCACGTCGCCCACGGCCAGGCCGAGGCCGGCGAGCTCGGTGCGGGAGACCTCCACCTCCACATTTTCGTGGGTTTGGACCAGCTCGACCGACAGGCGCGCCTGCGGTCCGGCCAGATGGAGATAGCGGACGACGGCCGCCGCCCCGCCCGCGCCGGGCACGTAGGCCGCCAGCTCGATGTCGTGGGGCCGCACATAAATCAGGCCGTCCGCGACCAGCGTCCCCAGCCGGTCGCGCGGGGCGCCCACCTGCTCCAGCACCTGTCCGCGCAGCACGTTCACGTTGCCGAGAAACTGATAGACAAACGGCGTCGCGGGGCGGTCATACACCTCCTGCGGCGTCCCCACCTGCTCGATCTTCGCCTGGTTCATGATCACGACCTCGTCGGCGATCTCGAGCGCCTCCTCCTGGTCATGCGTCACAAACAGCGTCGTCAGCTGGATCTCGTCATGGAAGCGCCGCAGCCAGCGGCGGAGTTCCTTGCGCACCTTGGCGTCGAGGGCCCCAAACGGCTCGTCCAGCAGCAGCACCTTGGGCTCGACCGCCAGCGCCCGCGCGAGCGCCACGCGCTGCCGCTGGCCGCCGGACAGCTGGTTGGGATAGCGGGCGTCCAGGCCCTCCAGCTGCACCAGCTTGAGCAGCCGGTGCACCCGGTCGAGAATCTCTCCGGCGGCGGGCCGTTCGCGCCGCGGGCGGACCCGCAGGCCGAAGGCGATGTTCTCCAGCACCGTCATGTGCCGGAACAGCGCGTAGTGCTGGAACACAAATCCCACCTTGCGGCGGCCGGCGCGCACCCGGGTCACATCCTCGCCGTGGAACTCGATCCGGCCGCTCCCCGCGTCCGCGTGGTCCAGCCCCGCGATGATCCGCAGGAGGGTCGTCTTGCCCGAGCCCGACGGGCCCAGCAGCGCCACGAGCTTGCCCCGCGGCACGGTCAGGTCCACGCCATCGAGCGCCGTGAAGGCCCCGAAGGTCTTGTGAATGTTGGTCACGTTGATGCTCATGGGAGGATCAGAGCGTCCGGCTCTGGGCATGGCGCCATTCGACGAGGGCCTTCAGCACCAGGGTGACGATGGCCAGCAGGGCCAGCAGCGAGGCCACGGCGAAGGCCGCGACGAAGTTGTACTCGTTGTAGAGGATCTCGACGTGCAGGGGCATCGTGTTCGTCTCGCCCCGGATGTGGCCGCTGACGACCGAGACCGCGCCGAACTCGCCCATCGCCCGGGCGTTGCACAGGATGACGCCGTAGAGCAGGCCCCACTTGATGTTCGGCAGGGTGACCCGCCAGAAGGTCTGCCAGCCGTTCGCCCCCAGCGTGATGGCCGCGTATTCCTCGTCCGCGCCCTGCGCCTGCATCAGCGGGATCAGCTCCCGCGCCACAAACGGAAACGTCACGAACATCGTCGCCAGCACGATGCCCGGCACGGCAAAGATGACCGTGAGGTTGTGCGCCAGGAGCCACTCCCCCCACCAGCCCTGCAGGCCGAAGACGAGCACGTAGATGAGGCCGGAGATGACCGGGGAAACGGCAAAGGGCAGGTCGATGAGCGTGGTGAGCACGCTCTTGCCGCGGAACTTGAATTTGGCGATCAGCCAGGCCGCGGCCACGCCGAAGACCAGATTGGCGGGCACCGCAATGCCCGCCGCAATCAGGGTGAGCTTGATCGAGGCCAGGGCGGCCGGGTCGCGGAAGGCGGCGAAATACGCCCCCAGCCCGCGTCGCAGCGCCTCGGTGAAAACCGCCGCCAACGGCAGCACGAGGAAAAACAGCAGGAACAGCAGCGCCACCGCCGTGAGCGTCCAGCGCACCCACGCCGGATCCTGCGTGGCGCGCGGAGCCGGCCCGGCGGAGTGCGGGGAGCTGGCGAGGGCGCTGGCGAGGACGGCGGGCATGGTCAGATCCGGTGGTACCGACGGCTCCATTTCTGGAGCAGGTTGATGAGCAGCAGCAGCAGGAACGACGTGACTAGCATCACCACCGCGATGGCCGTGGCCCCGCGGTAGTCATACTGCTCCAGCTTGGTGATGATGAGCAGGGGGGTGATCTCGGTCCGCATGGGCATGTTGCCCGAGATGAAGACGACCGAGCCGTATTCCCCGAGCGCCCGGGCGAAGGCCAGCGCAAAGCCGGTCAGCATCGCGGGGAACAGCTCGGGCAGGATCACGCGGGTGATCGTCTCCCACCGGTTCGCCCCCAAGCTCGCGGCGGCCTCCTCAATCTCGGGTTCCAGTTCCAGCAGGACCGGCTGCAGGGTGCGGACCACAAAGGGCAGGCCGATGAAGGTCAGCGCCACAAACACGCCGATCTCGGTGAAGGCCACCTTGATGCCGAGCGGCTCGAGCCACTGCCCCACCCAGCCGTTCTTGGCATAGATCGCGGTCAGCGCGATACCCGCCACGGCCGTCGGCAGGGCGAACGGCAGGTCGACCAGCGCGTCCACGATCCGCCGGCCGGGAAACGCATACCGCACCAGCACCCAGGCCACGATCAGCCCGAAGAAGATGTTGACCAGCCCCGCCGCGAACGACGCGAAAAAGCTCAGCCGATAGGACGCCAGCACGCGGGGCGCGGCGACCGCCGCGGTGAATTCGTCCCAGCTCATGCCGGCGGTCTTCAAAAACGCCGCGGCGAGCGGAATCAGCACGATCAATCCGAGATAGGCCAGGGTGAACCCAAGCGAGAGCCCAAAGCCGGGCAGGACGCGGCGCGGGGATTGGGGGACGGGGACGGCGAGGCTCACAGGTTGGCTCCTTGGGCGATAAAGCCCCGGTACTCTGTGAGCACGGATTCCAGTGCGCAACAGGTAGCTTCGGCCTGTTGGGTCAGCGGCGCCGCCGCCGGCGTCTCGAAAATGATCTCGAACGGCCGCGGCCGCTGGCCGGGCGGAGGCGCCAGCACGCCCGAGTAACAGTCGTCAATCAGGCCCGCGCGGGCCGTAAATCCGTCGATGATGGCACGGGTGTTGACGGGCAGGATCTGGGCGGAGGCGCGGAGCGCGGGAACCAGCAGGTTCTCATTCAACACCCGGCCCTGGGTGTACCCGTACAGGCCATCACTGGTGTCGTCCGCATGCAGCGCGATGACCCCGTCAAACTGCTGGGTACGCAACACCTTCTCCAGAATCCGGATCTCCGGCTGGGCGGAGTCGCGCCAGAATTCGCGATTGAGATCAAAGCCCGCGCGGTTGTGGCGGGTGCCGTCCTCGTAGCCAGTGGGGTTACACAGCGGGTAAAACCACAGCTCATAGCCCCGGGCCAGGCCGGGCTGTGCGACCAGCCGGCGCAGCAGGTGCTGGAGCGCCAGCGCCCCGGCGGGCTCGTCGCCGTGCACCAGGGCAAACAGCCCCAGGCGGATCGGCGGCAGGCCCGTGTCCGGGCCATGAAAAGCGAAGCGCGGCAGCAGGTAGTGCCGGTCCCCCACCTCAAACGATCCCGCGACGGTGCCTACCACCTCCCGGCACTCTTCGGTCAGCGCCAGGAACGGCCCGCACAGGCGGCGCAGCCGCTGCGGCGAGGCGGGGTCGGACGTGTTGAGCATGACCATGGGGGCGCGGCCGAGTCAGCTCATTCACCCGACCAGACCCGTATCTGGTTCGGCGCAGGAGACGGATCGTGACTGGGAAAGTCCATGACGGCTTCAGAGATGCTGACCGTAGGCCTGCAAGGCACGGTAGCGGATGATGAAGCGGGTGAGGATGGCCACCACGGCGGCCTGATAACGGTCGTCGGGCCAGGCGGCCGGAATGCCCAACGTGAGCTCGAACGGCTGGACCAGCAGGTCGTCCGCAATGGTCAGCGGGCCGCCGGCGACCGCATGCGAGGCCGCGCGCTCAAACTGCACTGGCAACGGCGCGGTTTCCTCGGACGAAATCAGTTCCACGTCGGGCGAGAGCGGAAAATTCGCCGGGGCCCGCACCCGTACGGAGACGAGGTCGTCGTCATCCGTGGTGGACACCACCCGGACAAAGCCGTGGTAGCCACGGAGCCGGGCGTCCTTTTCCAGGAGTTCAATCTCCGGGGCCGTGGACTGCGCCCAGTGCGCCTGATCCAGCCGGCGCGGCGCGGCCCCCGGGAGCAAGCGGGCAACGTCGATGAGCGGAAAGAACGTGAGGTTGAGGCCATGCCCGGCCTCCGCGTGGTCGGCCAAAGTCTGGAGCAGTTGCAGCAGCGCCCGGCTGGCCCGCAACTCCCGCCGGTCAAACCCGGCCAGAAAGGCGAGCCGCCAGGATTCATCGGTGGCATGAGGGCCAAAGAACACGAACCGCGGCAGGTGGCCGGGCCCGCTGCCGGATTCGAACAGTCCGAGAGGCGAGGCAAACACATGAACATTTTTCTGCGCCACTTCGTAGAGCGCGCTGAGCTGCGCGGTAATCGAATCCGGCGGGACGGGGACCGGCGCCCGCTCCGGCGCCAACGCTGCCTGACGGGAGGGAAACGGGCTCATCGTCGCGTGTGGGAGGGGCATGGGGTGCAGGGAGGTGTGGCCGGGCGCGAACCACGAGGGCCCGCACCCTGTGGCGGCGGCTATTTGTTCAGATAGACCTGGTCGAAGGTGCCGCCATCGGCGAAATGCGTTTTCTGCGCCTTGGCCCAGCCGCCGAATTCGGCATCGATCGTGACGAGTTCGAGCGGCGGCAGCTTTTTGGCATACTTGGCCGCAATGGTCGGATTGCGCGGGCGGTAAAAATGGCGGCCGGCGATGTCCTGCCCTTCCTCGGAATACAGATACTGGAGGTATGCCTGGGCAACCTCGGCGGTGCCTTTTTTCCTGACCACCCGGTCGACCACGGCCACCGGCGGTTCGGCCAGAATACTGAGTGACGGCACCACGATCTCATATTTGTCCGCGCCAAACTCCTTCTGGACGAGAAACGCTTCGTTTTCCCAGGAGATCGCCACATCGCCGATCTCGCGTTGCACGAAGGTCGTGGTTGAACCGCGCGCTCCGGAGTCCAGCACCGGAACGTTCTTCAGCAGTTTGGCCACAAACTCCTGGGCGGCGGCGTCCCCGCCCAGCTTGCGCCGGGCGTAGGCCCAGGCGGCCAGATAGTTCCACCTCGCGCCGCCGGAGGTCTTCGGATTCGGCGTGATGACGCTGACGCCCGGCTTCACGAGGTCGTCCCAGTCCCGGATGCCCTTCGGGTTGCCCTGGCGGACGAGGAAAACGATGGTGCTCGTATAGGGGGCCGAGTTGTTCGGCAGCAACTGCTGCCACTGCTTGGGCAGTTGCTGGCTGTGCTCGCAAATGGCATCGATGTCCGCCGCCAGCGCGAGCGTGACCACATCCGCCGGGAGGCCATCGATGACGCCCCGGGCCTGCTTGCCCGAGCCGCCGTGCGACTGCTTGACCGTGACGTCATCGCCGGTCTTGGCCTTCCAGTAGCGGGCGAACGCCCGGTTGTACTCGACGTACAACTCGCGGGTGGGGTCGTAGGAGACGTTGAGCAGTTCGACCGTCTTGGCTGAGGCACCGGCACTGGCAGCCAAGGCCAGAACGCCCAAGAGAAGAGGTTTAACTTTCATGACGGAAAAAATCGGAGAGGGCGTGGACGAACTGAAATTCAGGACGCAGGTGGGGGTGGGTGATTCGAGAGACCACCGACCATGCGGCGGTCGCAAGATGGGTCAGCGGACAACCGGCGTATCGGGGTAGGACGGCAGGCGCGTTTTCTCCGTGCGCTCGATTTGTGTCACACGGCCGTCATGCACGAGCAGTTGCACCACGCCGAAACGCAGGCTCTCAACTTTCTCACGGGTGATCGCTACCCAGTCGGGAACCGATGACGGAGCAGGCGAGGGATTTGCTAGTTGGGACATGGTGGGGTGATTATATGGCGTAGTCGCCGAGCAGTTGGTGGAGCACTCCCTCGGTCTCATCGAGGCGGGAGACTCCGGCTTGACGGGCATTTTTGCGGGCATGCCGGGCAGGGACGCGCAGCGGTGTGGCCGCGTGCTCCGCCTCGGGGGAAAAGGGCAGCGGGACATTGTCCCGGCGCAGCTTGCGGAGCGTGACTTCAACCACGTCCGCCAGCGTGTAGCGGTCGAGAATGCCCGAGATGGCGTTGCGTACATCCAGCATCAGCATCCGCAATCCACAGTGCGCCTCATCGGGGCAGGTGCATTTTTGGTACGCGGTCTGGCTGACGCAGCCGAGCGGCGCCAGCGGGCCATCAATGAGTCGGACCACCTCCCCAATGGTGATGCGCTTGGCCGGTTTGGCCAAGCGGTAGCCGCCGAACTTTCCCCGGGCGCTGATCACCAGGCCGGCTTCCTTCAGCGCCGACATGATCTGCTCCAGAAACTTAATCGGGAGCTGCTCGGTGTCGGCCAGTTCCGTGACCTGCACCAAGGAGCGGCCTACCTCAGCCGCAATGCCGAGATTGATCAGAGACCGCAGCGCGTATTCGCCTTTTTTCGAGAGCTTCATTTATAATACTCATTTAATCTACATTGCTAAGGTATAGTTTAAGGCAAGCAATTATTTCTCCATTTTCGCAGTCCATCGGGAAAGGGGGTCAAGACACCCAGAAACCCCGCCCTAGCCCCCTACAGATTCAATCTAAGCCCATCGTAGGCCAGTTTGATGCCAGTTGGCAGCCGAGCGTCGGTCGGACCATGGTCGGTGACATGAGTGAGGTGGGTCAACCATGCCTGAGCAGCCCCGATTTTATGAGCGGCAGCGACTGCTTCTGGGATGCTCATATGCGAGGGATGAGGCTGTGGGCGTAGCCCGTCCAATACTACGCCATCGGCCCCTTTGGCTAACGCAATCGCTTCATCAGTAAGACATTTGCAGTCTGTGTAGTAGGCGAGTTTTTTGCCGCTGCTTCGCTCCGTGAAGACCAGACCAAGAGTCTCCACTCCGCCGTGAGGCAGTAAGGTAGACTGGATGGCGCCTTGGGGAAGTTCTAGAGTCGCTGGCATCGCCACGGGCTTGAAGGCCGCGTAGCCTTTAGACACGGGCCGTTCAGCTATCGCATAGGGAAAGACCGCCTGCACCCGTCTCATCCCTTCATCCGTCGTGTAAACCGTCAGCGCACGGCCGCCGATGAGATCGCAGAAACGCCTCAGGTCATCCATCCCCGTAATGTGGTCGGCATGGCCGTGGGTGAGGATGAATATGTCCAGTTCGCGGATATTTTCCCTCAAACACTGCAGTCGAAACTCAGGGGCAGCATCCACCTGGATATGCAGACCATCCATCACCACATGAACCGAGGTGCGGGACCGGCGATTGCGCGGGTCATCCGAAGTGCAGACATCGCAGTCGCACGCAATCATCGGCACGCCCTGCGAGGTGCCTGTGCCGAGAAAAACAACTTCCATGGTGGAGCCCCCACGGAACACCCAGGGACCATCAAAGTGAAGGGCAAAGGTGGGGCGCGTCACCGCGCCCCACCCCGCCTTTCCTCCCGTTCATCCGTCTTCCACCAACACCAAAAATGATTCCCATCACGGACCGCTCAAACCCTGCGCATGCGCGTTCGCCCTATCCACCTTGGCACCGAGAAATGTCGCCCGAGTCGCCGCTGTTTTTCGGCTGGGCCGTGAGGTCGGCTGCACTCCCAACGCGATCAGTTCAGTGATGAGCTCCCGGTTTCGTGGTTCAGAAAAATAGGTCGCCAATGACTTAACGACCGTCGGGCTGAGATCCCTCATTGTCACCTCCTTCACCTGAACATCCGGATGGGTGCATGCCGCCATCAGTTCCTTCAGACCGTCAAATCGGCCGGCCAGATCTTGGGCTGTGACCGGCCCCACGTGCGGGATACCCAAGCCGCAAATGAACCGCCACAACTCCGCCCGCTTGCTCTGCTCCATCGCTTCCTGCAACCGGGCCCCCGCCTGGCCAGAAACCAGGCTTGGAGCCCCCATGACGGTACCTCCGCGCTTGAATCGATAGAGATCCGGGATGCCCCTGACCCCACCCTCGCGAACCAAGGCATCGATCATCTCCGGTCCCAGCCCGGCGATATCCACGCAGGCTTCCGACCCGAAATGCTCCAACCGTCTTTTGAGCTGCCCGGGACAATCATAATTTGGACACCGCACCGCCACCTCATCGGTGCGCTGGGTGAGTCGGGACCGACACACCGGGCAGTCGGACGGAAAGGTGAATATCTCGCTGTCGGGCGGACGACGCGCTAGATTGACCCCCACGACGTCGGGAATGACTTCCCCCGCTCTCTGCACATAAACCCAATCCCCCACCCGGATATCCTGCCGGGCAATCTCGCGCCGGTTGTGTAACGTGGCTCGCGCAATCTTCGCGCCATCAATCTCCACCGACGTGATTTCCGCGACCGGCGTGATCACTCCCGTGCGCCCGACCTGCAACGTGATCGCCTCCACCCGCGTTTCACTTCGCAACGCCGGATACTTGATCGCCATGGCCCAGCGCGGGGCCTGCGCCGTCACACCCGCAACCAACTGGCTCGCGGTTGCGTCGAGTTTAACCACCACGCCGTCTGTCGGAGCCTTCAAGCTTTGCCGGTAGCCCTGAAACGCCTGGACTGACGCCCAGGCTTCTTCCGCCGTGCTCACCACATGGAAACGCTCCACCCCTGGTAAGCCCCATTGCTTCACCAGATGATGGAACGCACGCTGACTCCCCGGCCGGTCGCTCTCCGGAGCACACGCGCCCCAGCCATAAAATACCACCGCTAGCCGCCGCTGAGCCACTGCGCCGGTATTCTGCTGCCGCAGCGTCGCCGCGGCTACGTTGCGGGGATGGGCATACCGGGGCTCACCCGCCAACTCTCTTTCGTGATTGAGCCGCTCGAACTCCGGCAACGGGAGATAGACCTCTCCTCGTAATTCAACCAGCGAGGGGATCGGATTCACTGTGCCATCAGCCGCTACTGAGCGTAACCGCCTTGGTAGCGTAGGCAGGGCCAAAGCATTTGTCGTGACATCGTCTCCCTCCTCCCCGTTGCCGCGGGTAGTGGCATGGATGAGCACGCCATCTTCATAGGTGACGCTGATGGCCAAACCATCGTACTTCGGCTCTACCACACACGTGACGCCTCGGTCACCAGCGATCTTGGTCATTTTCGAGTAGAACGACTGCAAATCAGCTTCGGAGCAGCCCTTGTCGAGGCTGAGCATCCGCTCGCGATGCCGGTAAGTGGGCAAAACACCTGTCCGGTCGTCGCCTAGGGAAATGCGGGGAAAACTCTCCCTCACCTTGGACGAGTCCGCCTGTTCCAGACGCTCTAGCTCCTGTTTGAGCTGGTCGTAAGCCGCGTCCGAGATCGCAGGGGCTGATTTCCGGAAATAGAGTTCGTCATGGTAGCTGAGCTCTGTCCGGAGGGCGGCAATTCGGGACGGAGCTTCTGCCAGAGCGAATCCATGGAAAGCGCACCCCCACAATACCAGACCCAGACCACCATGACACATCCAGCGCATACCCTCATCTTAGCAGATGGGCGCAGCCCGCCTAGCTGACCATTGGTACAGGTGGCGTGAAAGGCGCGGGGACGCCACCCGCATTCGGTGTCGTCCTGCGCTGGTCGCTGGGTGCCGGCGTGATAAGCAGACAAAAAAGGCGCCCCGCTTTCGCGGGGCGCCTTGGAATTACTTGGATCGATGGCCTGGCTTAGTAGTCGCCCATGCCGCCCATGCCGCCGCCGCCGCCGCCGGGGGCCGGATGCGATTCCTTCTTTTCCGGAATCTCGGTGATGATGGCCTCGGTGGTCAGGAGCAGGCCAGCGATCGAAGCCGCGTTTTGCAGCGCCGTGCGGGTGACCTTCGTCGGGTCCACCACGCCAGCCTTCACGAGGTCTTCGTATTCGCCGGTGGCGACATTGTAGCCGTAGCTGCCCTTGCCGGCCAGTACGTTGCCGACGACCACCGCACCCTCGACACCCGCATTGAAGCAGAGCTGACGGAGCGGATGTTCGATGGCCCGGCGGACGATCTGGGCCCCAATGGCCTCATCGCCTTCCAGTTTGAGCCCGTCGATGATCTTCGCGGTGCGGAGCAGCGCGACACCACCGCCGGCGACGATGCCCTCTTCGACGGCCGCACGGGTGGCGTGGAGCGCGTCTTCGACCCGGGCCTTCTTCTCTTTCATCTCGGCCTCAGTCGCAGCGCCGACATTGATGACGGCAACACCGCCCGCGAGCTTGGCAAGACGCTCCTGGAGCTTCTCGCGATCGTAGTCGGACGTGGTCTCGTCGATCTGGCGACGGATGAGCTTCACCCGGCCCTGGATGTCAGACGACTTGCCGCCGCCTTCCACAATCGTGGTCTTTTCCTTGTCGACGACAATGCGCTTAGCCTTGCCTAGGTCGCTGATCTGGATGTTTTCCAGCTTCAGGCCAAGGTCCTCGGTGATGCAGCGGCCACCGGTCAGGATGGCGATGTCCTCGAGGATAGACTTGCGACGGTCCCCGAAGCCGGGCGCCTTGACGGCGGCGACATTCAGCGTACCCCGGAGCTTGTTCACCACGAGCGCGGCGAGGGCTTCGCCCTCCACCTCTTCCGCAATGATGAGGAGCGGCTTGCCGGTCTTGGCCGTGGTCTGGAGGATCGGGAGGAACTCCTGGAGATTGGAGATCTTCTTCTCGTGGATGAGCACGTAGGCGTCCTCGAGGATGGCCTGCTGGCTCTCGGCGTTGGTCGCAAAGTAGGCCGAGAGGTAACCCTTGTCGAACTCCATGCCCTCAACGACGTCGAGCGTGGTCTCGATCGACTTGGATTCTTCGACCGTGATGGTCCCGTCCTTGCCGACCTTGTCCATCGCTTCGGCAATCTTGCCGCCAATCTCGGTATCCCAGTTGGCGGAGACCGTGGCGACCTGGCGGATTTCTTCGGTGTCGTTGACCTTCTTGGAGATCTTCGCCAGTTCGGCAACCGCGGCCCCGACGGCCTTGTCGATGCCACGCTTGAGGTAGATCGGGTTGGCACCTGCGGTGACGCTCTTGAGGCCCTCGCGGTAGATGCCCTCGGCGAGCACGGTCGCGGTGGTGGTGCCGTCGCCCGCGGCATCGGAGGTCTTTGAGGCGACTTCCTTCACCAACTGCGCGCCGATGTTCTCGTACGGATCCGGCAGTTCGACTTCCTTCGCGACGGTCACGCCGTCCTTGGTGACAGTCGGGGAGCCGAACTTCTTGTCGATGACGACGTTGCGACCCTTCGGACCGAGGGTCACTTTGACGGCGCGGGAGAGAAGCTCCACACCCTTAAGGATTTTCTGACGAGCGGCCTCGTCAAAGAGGATTTGTTTAGCAGGCATAGTGATAGATTATTTTAGTGGGTTGTGAGGATGGGACGCCGGGTTCAGCCAATGACGCCAAGGATGTCGTCTTCGCGGACGAGCGTGTATTTTTTGTCGCCCAGCTTCACCTCGGTGCCGCCGTACTTGCTGATGAGCACGGTGTCGCCGACCTTCACTTCGAAGGGCGTAACCTTGCCGTCCTCGTCTTTCTTGCCGGTGCCAAGGGCGATGACTTTGGCCTCCTGGGGCTTTTCTTTGGCGCTGTCCGGGATGATGATGCCTCCGCGGACCTGCTCTTTTTCTT
>JBAXWQ010000088.1:0-11870 GCA_037128315.1 Opitutia bacterium
CGCTGCATCCTCTGCACCCGCTGCGTCCGCGCCTGCTGGCACATCGAGGGCGCCGGGACCAAGAACGTCGCCGGCCGCGGCGGCAAGGCCATGATTATTTCCGACCTCAACGAGCCCTGGGGCGGCTCCGAGACCTGCACCGCCTGCGGCAAGTGCGTGAGCGCCTGCCCGACGGGAGCCCTCTTTGCCAAGGGCTCCACCGCCGCCGAGATGCAGCACGACCGCTCCAAGCTCGAATACATCGTCAACGCCCGGGAGAAAAAACAATGGAGCGTCTAAAAGTAGCCACCGTCTGGCTGGGCGGCTGTGCCGGCTGCCACATGTCATTTCTCGACCTCGACGAGTTCCTCATCGACCTCGCCGGGCTGATCGACCTCGTCTACAGCCCGATCATCGACTGCAAGGCGTACCCCGAGCAGGTTGACCTGTGCCTGATCGAGGGGGCCGTCTGCAACGAGGACAATCTCGAGTTGCTGCACAAGATCCGCGCCCGCACCAAGGTGCTCGTGGCGTTCGGCGACTGCGCCGTCACCGGCAACGTGCCGGCCATGCGCAATCAGCTCGGGCCGGACAACGTGGCCAATGTCCTCCAGTGCGCCTACATCGACCATGCGCAGGATAACCCCCGCCGCCCCTCGACGGCCGGCATCGTGCCCGCCCTCCTCAATCGGGTGCTGCCGCTGCATGAGGCCGTGGCCGTGGAGTATTATCTGCCCGGTTGCCCGCCTTCGTCGGCCGCGATCAAGGCCCTGCTGGTCCAGCTCCTCGCCGGCCCGCCGCCGCCGCAACTGACCAGCGGACAGATCAAGTTTGGCTGAATCCCAACCGCCGCTTGCCGATGCCGAACCAACACACCCCGGCGCTTTGCGCCACCCCTCTCGAGAGGGGACCCATACGAGTGACGGCCAGGATCCCCTCTTGGAGAGGGGTGCCCGATAGGGCGGGGTGTGTCGGAGTTTTCCCGCCATTCTGATCCCTGAATAGCCCTTCTCCCATGTCCCAGCGCATCGTCATCGACCCCGTCACCCGCATCGAAGGCCACGCAAAGATCAGCGTCTTCGTGGACAACGCCGGCAATGTGTCCGGCGCCGAGTTCCACGTGGTCGAATTTCGCGGCTTTGAGAAATTTTGCGAAGGCCGGCCCTATACGGAAATGCCCGGCATCACGCCGCGCATCTGCGGCATCTGCCCCGTCAGCCACCTGCTGGCCTCCGCCAAGGCCGGCGACGCGATCATGGCGGTGAACATCCCGGTGGCGGCCGACAAACTGCGCCGCCTGATGAACCTCGGCCAGATCGTGCAGAGTCATGCGCTGAGTTTCTTTCACCTGAGCGCGCCCGATTTCCTGCTGGGCTGGGACTCGCCGCCGGCGCAGCGCAACATTTTCGGATTGATCGCCTCCCACGCCGACCTGGCCCGCGCCGGCATCCGCTTGCGCCAGTTCGGCCAGGAAATAATCGAGGTGCTGGGCGGAAAGAAGATCCACCCCGCGTGGGCCGTCCCGGGCGGAGTGCGCAGCGCGCTGACCAAGGAGGGGGCGGAAAAAATCCGGGCCTGGCTGCCCGAGGCTTATGCCACCACGCGCACCGCGCTCGACCTCTTCCAGCAGGTGCTGGGCAAGCACCAGCATGAAGTGCAGCTCTACGGCAACTTCCCCTCGCTTTTCATGGGTCTGGTCACGCCCGACGGCGGTTGGGAGCACCATGGGGGCAACCTGCGGTTCATGGACAGCAGCGGCAGCATCATCGCCGACCAGGTCGCGCCGGCGGATTATCTGAACGTCATCGGGGAGGCGGTGCAGGATAATTCCTACCTCAAGTCGCCCTACTATGTGCCGCTGGGCCCCACCGATGGCATGTACCGGGTGGGCCCGTTGGCGCGGCTCAATATCTGCACGCACATGGGTACGCCGCAGGCCGACGCCGAACTGGCCAACTTCAAGACTCTGGGCCACGGGACCGTCACCTCCTCCTTCCTCTACCACTATGCCCGGCTCATCGAGATTCTCGCCGCGGTGGAGTGGATCGAGCGCTACCTGGACGATACCGACCTGTTCAGCCCGCACCTCCGGGCCGACGCCGGCATCAACAGCCTGCATGGGGTCGGTGCGAGCGAAGCTCCGCGGGGCACCCTCTTCCATGATTACACCGTCGATCGCAACGGCCTCCTCGAAAAGGTGAATCTCATCGTCGCCACCGGACAGAACAACCTCGCGATGAACCGCACCGTGGCCCAGATCGCCCGGCATTACGCGCACGGGCCGGAAATCACCGAGCCCATGCTCAACCGCATCGAACACGGCATCCGTTGCTACGATCCCTGCCTCAGCTGCTCCACCCACGCCGCCGGCCGCATGGCGTTGCACGTGCAAATGATCGCCCCCGACGGCCGGGTGGTGCACGAGGTGAAGCGCGACTGAACCACTGAATAAGCGTTCCACCCCATGGCGGCAGAACTTAACTGTAGGTCGGGGTTTATCCCCGACAGCTGCCCCCAGCCTGTCGGGCATAAAGCCCGACCTACAATGGCGTCAAACTTCGAGACTGAACTTCTGGTCATCGGCTACGGCAACACCCTGCGGCAGGATGATCAAGCAGGGCCGTTGGTGGCGGAAGCAATCGAAGCCCATGCCCTGACCGGGGTGCACACCTTGGTTTGTGCGCAGCTCTCACCCGAGCACGCGGAGGCGGTGGCGCAAGCGGATACGGTCGTGTTTGTCGATGCCCAGGCCGGATCGCCGGGCCAAGCCGCACTCCGTCGGATCGAGCCGGGGGCGACCGCACAAGTCACCACCCATGCCGTGGAGCCCCGCACCCTGCTCGCTCTGGCCCGGGAGGTTTACGGCCGGGCCCCGACCGCCTGGCTGCTGACGATCCCCGCGGAACGCTTCGGCTTCGGCCCGGAGATCTCGGAGGCAACCCGGCATGGCATCGAGGTGGCGGTAGCCATGGTGGCAAATCTCGCGGAGACGTCAGCGAGACCGCGGTCGTAGCCGAGCTTCCCCGTCCGCCAACAATATACGCCGCTCTTTAAACAATCCATGGCGAGTCCCTGCTGTCATTAGCAGGCATACTTGCGACCATGAGCACAGGCGAACGCATGTGTTGGACGACGGCCATTCTGGGCGCAGGTCTCGTGGCCGCCCCATTTGTTTCCACCACCTACATCTCGCAACTGAAAGAGGGCGCCTACGCCCTGGGGTTCATCGGCGCGATCGCCGCACTTTCCGGATTTTGCCTCGTTTTCTTTTTCCGCAGCCGCGACCGTTACCGCCGTCACTTGCTCGCCGGCCAGGGGGTGCTTGCCCGCTGGAGCTACACGGCGGCGGAGTGGAAGGCATTTTCCGGTGACGAGGTGGTCCGCCAATCAAGTGGCATGCGCTGGCTTTTGGCCATCACCGCCATTTTCATGATCGCCGCCACGATCGGAAAAATGAATGAGAATCGCGAAGCCGGGCTATTTGTCGGCGGGGTCATGCTGGTCACCTGGATCCTTTGCTGGATCGCCGCCCGGGTGGCGGTCAACAAATACCAACGACGCGCCGCCGGGCCCGCCTTGGACGTTCTCATCGGCCGGGACGCCATGCTGATCGGGAGCGAACTGCACGTCTGGCGGGGTTGGGGCAACCTGCTGCAAAGCTGCGCCATTGAGGACGGGCCGCCCCGGCTGCTGGCCATCACCTACTCGATGCAGGGACGGCGGGCGCGGCAGGTCGAGACCGTCCGCGTGCCGGTGCCGGCCGGCCGGGAAGCTGAAGCCAGTGCCGTAACGATGCAACTTTCGGCGTGATTCTGCCTGGTGCTGCCACTGCGGTTTGCCGGCCTCATTACCCATGAAAACTATCCGCTGCTTCCCCTGGCTTCCGGTCATGCTCGTGCTGTTGGTCGGGGGCCCGGCTGGTCTCCGGGCCGCTGATGACACTGAGGCCCAGTTCAATCTGGCCCAGAAACTGGAGGCGCAGAAAAAATATGCCGAGGCCGAGACCGTTTACTCAAAGCTGATCGAGGCCAATCTCTTGGAGCAGTCGCTCTATACGCGACGCGGCTGGGTGCGGCACTTGCAAAAAAATGAGAAGGGCGCGCTGGCCGATCTGGACATGGCGGACATGATGAAGCCCAACGACCCGGCTACGCTGTTCCGACGCGGCCAGGTGCACCTGACCCTGGATGATCCGGACAAAGCGGAAAAGGATTTCACTGTCGTGGCGACGGCCGATCCGAAAAACGCCCGGGTGCGGTACGAGCTGGCGACGACCCTGAGCCGAACCGGCCGGAATCGCGAGGCCCTGGCAGCCATCAGCGAAGCCATAACGCTCGAGCCTCAGCGGGCCGTTTATGTGATGCTCCGCGCCGTCCTCCATGAAAAACTGGGCGAAGGGGGACCAGCCCTGGCGGACGCCGATCAGGCCCGCACCCTGACGTCGGATCCGAAACTGCTGGCCATGATTGACAAGAATCGACCGCGCTTGGCCGCCCTGGCGGCGAATCCGAAGCACGAAATCCAAGCGGGCGGACTGTTGCCGAACGGACGCCCCGATCCCGCCAAGGCACGCGCGGCCGCACTGGCACAGGCCGCTGCCAACGCAGCGCAGCTGGAAACCCTGCCCCCGGCTCCGCCCGCGCCCGAACTGCAGGTCAAGTTTCCGGAACGGATCGATTTCCGACGCCTTTCCAAGTCGGATTTCCGGGCGGCCGTGGCGATGGCCATGGAGCAAATGCGGGTGGTCCTCGGACCGCGCACGGCCGAGGAAAATGCCGCCTTTGAGAAAACCTGGGCGCCGGCGCTCGATTTTCCCTGTGAACCGGTGGTCGAATACCTCAACCGGCTCAATCCATTGCTGGCCCGTTTCCTGTCGCTGCGCGCCGCCGTGGGTTACGGCCTCGACCAGTTCAACGCAAGTTGGGAGGAAGCCATGACTGCGGCCGGCTACGGCGCACCGGCCGGAGCCGACGCACTGCTGGGACAGGCGCGCGCCTACGGCGAGCAACTTCGCGCCATGCGCGATGACCTCGCCAAGGTCAGCGCGGCGATTGCCGCGCTGGGTGATCCCCCCAATGCGACCAACCTCAAGAAACACCGGCGCAAACAGGCCGATGCCGCGGTCCAATATGTCCAGGACGTGGTGAACGGTGACCTCTGGACGCAGCTGCACGCCTGCGATGCAGTGCGGTTCAAATTTCTCGGCCGCCTCGCCACGCACAATGTGGGGAACGTGCCCCGTGGCAATATGGCAGCCTGGGAGCTGGACTATGCCGCCCACGATGAACGCCGCTCCACCTGGAAGGAACGCTTGGCGGATAACAGCGCTATTTCGAGCGTCAAATTGGGCCACGTCCCCTATGTGGCCGTTGGGCCCTATCGTGACGAAGGGGAAGTGTTTTCCATCGAGTGGCTTGGCCCGGTGTTTTTCGCCTCGAGAAAATTTGCCTATGGTGAAACGACGAATGATGCGCGCTATCAGGGCGGGCAGGAGCTCTCCTTCTGTGGTGTGTTCTCGGAGGATGGCCATCGGCTGATCGATTTCTACTATATCGCCTCGGCCCAGCAGATTAATCATCCGGATAACCCCACCTCCGCGACCCTGGCGGGCTCACTGACTTCGGCGGAGAATCTCCGGATGCTGCACCTCTCCGGCGACAAACTGCGCAAGGTCGACAACTGGCGCGATGGGTCGGCCAAGGGCCTCTGGTATGCGGCAAGTGACAATCAGGGTGGAAAAATGGAAACTGAGCCGGGCGATACGGCGGCGATGCTCAAGCAATACTATTGTCACTTAACCTATTCGTTCAAGGGCACGAACAAGGAAGATGCCCCGATCGACACCCACGACACAGTAGAGGTGGAAAACGTGCAGCTGACCGACGTGGAATTCCGCTTTTATTCGGGGGCGTGGTACCACGGGGTGCAGCCCTACGATCTGAGTTATCCGGATAAATATTACTCGCCGGACGAATTCCGGGCCGCCTTCGCCGCCTCGACCGTGCCGTGGAATAAAATCATCACCGCCGGCTCGAAGGACGAATTGGCCATGCGCAAACTCGAGAAACTCGCCAACCTCGTGCGCAGCGCCGCGGATGAGCAGGCCCTCGACGCCTACCGGCAGGCCGCCGCGCAGGTCAAAAAGGACGGGGAAGCCAAGCAGCGAGATATCGCCACCTATGGCAACGATATCAAGTCGATCGAGGAATACCTGGGCACCGTGCGGGCGCAGCGCGACCGGGCGGCCCAGGCCAGTCCCCGCGACGCCACGCTGGTCAAGGAACTCGATTTTCGCATCATCGGGCAGGAGTCGGAAGTCCGGGCCAAGCAGGACCTGATCGATTCCCTCACGACCGGCACGCTCATGCACACCGCGACGCCCTTCGACAACATGTGCCGGGCCCAGGCCGAACTCGCCGCCCAAGCCGATGTGGACCGGCTGGCCGCGAGCGATCGCGGCCGCCGGGCCAACGCGGCGCTGCAGGCCAGGCTCGACGAATCCGAACGACGGGACTTTGTCCAGAAAACCGGGGCGATGCTCGATGCCGGCGGCGGCATGGACCCGGCCAAATGGCACGAAGTGAACGCCGGGGCCTACACCCTGGTGCAGGCCAAGCTGGGCGCGGACAAGAATGCCGCCGACGCCGCAACGACCGCGTGGGAGCGCAAGGTATGGGCGGCGCAAGCAACCGCCACCGCGGCAGATTTTACGTTCGGGCTACTTTCGGGGGCGGGCGGCTATCGCGCCGCCGGTCTCGCCTACAGCTTCACAACCTCGTCATTGAACAACGGCCTGGGCAGCTATTATGAGTCCGGCTCCGCCCAGGCGGGGTTGAAGGCCGGGCTGTTCGAGGGCACCAAAAGTGTGGTGACAAGCCTGAGTGACACCATCGACTATGCGTGGAATGCCGTCGATGCCTACCATCAGGAACCGCAGGCCTCCTTCCACGACCGGTTGCAAAGCGTGGTCACGGCCACCGGCTCAAAATGGCTGATGAGCAAGGCGACCGGCTATGTCAGCGACGCCCTCACGGCCAACCTTGACCTCAGCCAGCCTGCCGCCCAGTGGAAACCCTCGGTGAAGGAATCCATGGCCGCCGCCAGGCACCAGCAACAGATGGAAATGGACCAGGCACTGGCGCGGGATTTTCTTGATACCTACAAGCAGCATCGCACGGCCCAACTCCGTGGCGGTGACACGTACTCGCCCGAGTTGGAGCGGCTGGCGGCAGAGGTGCGCCGCAAGGCGTGCTCGGTGAACTCCAGCCTTGGCGCCAAAGTTTACATGAAGACGCAGGCCTTGCCCGTGGAGCAGCGCGCCTACAGCCGGGTGATCGACGACGTGCATGCGGAGCTCGTCCCCCGCTTTCATGAGCAAATGGCGGCGGGTCAGGGACCGAAGGACCCGACTGGCCGCACCGTCGGCAGGTGGGGCGGCCATGAGCTGGCGCCGATCCGCAACGCCTCGAGCGCGGGCACGGCCTCGATGGACTTCGACCTCGCCTTGCGCCAGCAGCCCGACTGGGTGCCCGACGGCAGCGGCGGGGTGCGCCGCAATGCCTGGTTGACGCGCAACGGCGAGCCGGCGTCACCCCATGAGTTCCAGGAGGAGGGCCAGCGCGTGTGGAACCAGCTTTATCGCCAGGCCACGGGATATTCCGCCACCACTTCGTTCGAGAACATCACGACCCTCAATCATCCCGAGGCCTACCGGGATTTGGCGTGGACGAAAATCACCCGGGGTCCCAACGGCGAGGTGCGGGGCACCGATGCACTCGACTGGCGCTGGGCCCAGCAGGCCGGCGATGTCACCCGGGTGAAACATTACGAGATGCTCGATAAGCAACCCAACCTCGACCATTACTCCAAGCTGCAGGAGTCATGTCGCGGCACCGCAAAAGACATCAAGTCCAAGGTGACCACGCTGCTGGACGATATTGCCAAGACCAAGGGCGGCTCCATGAATGTGGACGACCGGCAGCATCTCGAGGAGGTGCGCACTTTCTGGAACCGGGTGCAAGAGGTGACGAGCGATTTTGGCCTGGGCAAAATGCCCGCCCTCGAAGCCCAGCGACAGATCTTCCTCCTCTCCGGCGGCCGGGGTCTGGATGATCTCACCGACCGGGTCGGCACCGTCATCGAAAGCCTGGGCAAGATGAAGAAAAAGAAGTGAGCATTGCGGTCGGCGCCCGCCCAGTCTGGCCGCAAACTGGACGAGCCGCATTCTTTCCCAGCCACGCTGCAATGACTCATCGCTTGGGTGCAGATAAGTGCTAACCCAGCATGGGGGCGGTTAATCACCGTCCCCGAAGTTCGCTGTTTACATTGCCGACCGGCCGGCATTGTTTCGCTGGCTCACCCGCCCGGGTGGCGGAATTGGCAGACGCAGTAGACTCAAAATCTACCGACAGCGATGTCTTGTGGGTTCGACCCCCACCCCGGGCACCAATTTTATTTCCGCAGCGGAAAGAAAATTGTCGCGCCGAAGCCTTGGCGAAGGCGGACATCAATTCTCAGAACATGGTAGGGCGAGTCGTCCCCGACGAGCCGAGGGGACCGAGCTACTCCTGCCGTTGAGTTGAAATCGGCGCATCGCGCCCTACCCAAAAAAGCAATGGCAGGCATCCTCGTCGATCAGGCGGAGGGCGGCGGCCAGGGTCTTCACCTCACGGCGCTCTGGATAACCATGCCACTTGCCGTCAGCCCGCATCCAGTAAAGACGCCAGACGTGGCGACTGCGCACATACTGCACCTTGGCGAAAGATTCCTCGATCATCCTGCCCGGCTGATCGAAACGGGGTCGCACATAGAAAAACTCAATCGTGTGGCCGACAACGCGCTGGCCTTCCCGAATCTTGTCGCGCAACCGCAGCGGGGGCCGACGCCGGTACCACAGCAATTTCTCGATCAATCCGCTGTGCTTGGCGATTTCATGATCGGTGAAAGCCATAACGGGCGGAAGAGGAAATCAGGCGGACGGGAGCGGAAGCGGACGAATCAGACCTCGGCCAGGGCCGCCGCGACAAACTGGTTGAGGCTTTCGCCGCGGGCCAATGCCTTGAGCGAAGCCTTTTTGTGCAGTTCGGGTGCGACCCGGACGACAAACTGGCCGCTGTATTTTTTCCCGGCAGTACCCGCCGGCAGCGGATGGCCGTCGCCGAGCATGATTTCGACCCATTCCTCGACGATCACACTGAGTTGGGCCATGACCTCCGCCTCGGTGCGGCCATGGCAGCAGGGTCCGATGATGGGCGGGGCGCTGCCGACAAAGCAGCCATCCTTGTCGGACCACTCCACGAGTTTGAGGTAACGGCGGGCAAGCATGGCCGGAGTTTCGGTCTTTTTGGCGGAGGCTTTCATGGGCGGGCGAGGGAAATTTTAAGCCGGACTTCCTTTTCCTGGTAATGGCGGGCGTCGGCGCCCGCCTGCCCGGAAAGGGTGACGCGGACACCGCGAGGATGAATGAAATTACGGTGACTGCCCTTCCCGCCCCGGTTGACGAAGCCGGCCCGTTCGAGGTCGGCTATCAATTCCCGGAGCTTTCTGGGCATAGCAGTATCAAAACGATACTAAGGCGGGCAGCAAGCGGCAAATCCGCCGGCTCAAGCTCACCCGGCGCGGTGCTGCGCGACGGTGGCGGCCTTGCTGTTGGCCGCGAAGGTGGCGCCATCTCCGCGCCGGGCGCTCCGTCAGGTCCAGGTTTCCCCTCTCAACCTCCGCGCTCAAGTCTCTCCTCTCTCCTCTCAACCCTCCCCGCTCCATGCTCTTAGCCGGACTCATGCAGTTGAAGGTGGAGCGGGTTGACCCCAACACGCTGGGGTGGGAGCGGACATCCTGAAGCGCGTTGAGGTCAACGCGCTCCACCTTTTCGTGCGTCCCTTTTCGAGTGAAATGCGGTTCAACTGCATGATCCCGGCTGAGCTCAACGCTCCATCATCCGCCGTCCGACCCCTGCTCGGGTTCACTATTTTTTCTTTGGCTTGGGGCGGTGGACCGGAGAGCGGACGGATAGGTCGACGAAGAAGTCAAACCGTCTCACGAAAGCCGGATCAATATTCCCCCTAAAATTGGTCGCCAGAATCACCAAGCCCTCGAAATCCTCGATTCGCTGCAAGAGATAGCCGACCTCCTGGTTGGCGTAGCGGTCGTGGGCGTCGTTAATGTCGGTGCGCTGGACCAGGAGGGCATCGCCCTCGTCGAGGAGCAGGATCACGTCCAATTCCTCCGCACGGGCGAGGACCCGGCTGAGGTTCTTTTCGGTTTCGCCGGCGTATTTGCCGACGACCTGGGACAGGTCGATCCGGAAGAGTTCCTTTTTGTCCAGCTTCGCCAGCAGCCTTGCCGTCTGGGTCGCCGACTTGCCCGGGCCGGCCAGCAGGACCCGGATACCCTTCCCGCTCCGGTCCGACCTCCCGCCCAACCGGGCCATCAAATCCTCCAGCCCCCTCTGCCCCATCACAAGCGGACGCGGGGGGGAAGATTTTGCTCTGCGTTTCGTCGGCATGGCTGGTCGCTTGGTCCGGAAGACGGAGGTTTTCCCTCCTACGACAAGGCTTGGGCAATCCCTCCCTGGCGTCAAATGGCAACCGGTGTGGTTGATAACACTATCCCCGCAGCCTGCCCTCTTGCCCTGCCCCAGAATCGCCGCAGAAGTATTAAGACCGGGCTCTGTGGTGTGCCCGGCAGCCGGCAGCAAGCCGAAGCCGGCAAGCGTGGATCCAGTGCGACCTTATCGATTCACTGTAAGAGGTCACTCGGGCCACATTTGGATAGCCAAAAAGGGTCAGGAGAGCCAAAAATTGACCCGGGCGGGCAGGAGAACCTCAGCGCATTCCTGACCGCCCTATGTCAGCTTCTCTGACCCACACCTTATGCTGAGCTGCCGGCCGACTTTGGCCACAGGCCGCTCCACTGAAACTAAACAACCATGAGAACAATGTTCCCTCGTCCTCTTCCCTCCCTGGTGTGCCTGGTACTCGGTGTTTTTTTCGCCTGGCCGGTGGGGGCCAGTGAGCTGACCCCGCCATCGACTCCTCGGTCGCGACCCGTGCTCGGCCTCATCGATGAGGTCCAGGAACTCTACCCCGACACCAAACTGGACCAGCCGGTGAAGCGTCTCACGGTGCACACCGCCCGAAACACGATCGTCGGGGCCCATGTCATGATCACGGGGCTGCAGGGCCCGGCCACGATCCGGTTTTCCGAGTCGGACGCCAACGGCCGGAGCACGCCGGGCGTTCGCTGGCTCCGCCTGATCGACGTCCCGGTCCTCGAAAACACCGGGCTCGATCGGAACACGGAAAAGTACAGTGGGAAGATCAACCCGTATGTCATCCGCCGGGCCCCCTTCCGCATTTACGATCCCCTGCAACCCGTCAGTTCGCCGGTCACCGCCGGCGCCTCATCATTGGCCCTGCGCCTGGAAATTCCGATTGATGCCACCACCGCCCCGGGGGAGTACCCGCATCACCTCAGCCTCGACTTTGGCGATCACGTCGAGTCGCTGGAATTCACCGTGATCGTCCACCGGGCGCTGGTGCCGCCGGTCAACCAATCCTCGATCGCCTACATCAACTGGCACAGCATCGACAACATCTGCAGCGCCCACGGCGTGGAGAAGTGGAGCGAACCCTTCTGGGCGATGCTGGCGCAATACGCCCGGCTCATGGCGCGCGGGCGGCAGAACGCGTTTTGGTTCAGCTGGGCGGACTACTTCACCATCGACGGCGCCGGCAACGTCGTGGATTTCCAGCGGGCCCGGCTCGAACGGTACATCCGGGTGTTCCTCGACGCCGGCTTCACCACGATCCACGGCGCGCCCATGTTTGGTCGCCGGAACTGGACGACCACGGACATGCTGCTGTATGTCCCCACCGCCGACGGCAAGGAAG